>JAWKUA010000009.1 GCA_041398785.1 Planctomycetaceae bacterium
GAGACCCAGTGTCCGGGGACACTGGGTCTCAGATTCGTTACACGTTCGTGGCGAGTCGCGGTTTCCTAGAACAGGGTACCAACTTCGCCGTTCGACATGCTTCCGGCTCCGCGCCAGATGCCGATGTCAACGTTGTCATTGATAAAGTGGACGCTGCCGTCGCCGAACAGAATCTGAGCGCCGCCGACGTGGTTGCTGGAAACTCCGCGAGCTCCCGGCATGTTGTCAGCCACGTCGTCAACCCACGACACCTGGTCAGCACAAACGCCGGCACCCGTCAGACAGCCCTGGTCATTGGCAGGACCTTCCTGAGGAGCCACCTGGCCCTTGTTGTTGCCCTTGTTCGGGTTTGCAGCGTTCGGCGGATTGAATGTGTCCGCGTGGCAGAAGCCCGTCGTTGCCGCCCACCACTTGCAGCGCTGACCGGTAATGTTGTCGGGACCGCCGCTGTAACGGTTAAACAGCACGCCGCGATGAACTTCACCAACCATGGCCGTGTTGCTGGTGCCGTCCACGACGTCTCGCATCGACGTTCCCGAAAGATTCATCATCCCCCGGACGGCCTGTGGATCAGCAAAGTGGCTGTGGCTGTTCTTGGCGTTGCCGCCGATACCCGCATAGTTGGTCGGCTTTTCCGATCCGACAAACAGCGTGTTGTCGCTGGGGCAAAGGTAGCCGGGAATTGTGGTTCGCAGCAGAACCAGCCGTCGCGTAGCACCCGGAGCAAACGGTCCACACGTATAGATCCCGACGTCAGTTCCCGTGGCATTGGCCGTGTACAGCGGCCCCTGTTCCATCATCGGAAGAATCATGACGCGCCAGCTAAAGCCGGAACCTTCGACCCACCCCGGACAGCCGTCGTAGGCCATCTGGCCGCCGATCTTTCCGGGAGGAAAGACCGAATGCGTATCGTGGTAGTTGTGCAGTGCAAGTCCAATCTGTTTCAGGTTGTTCTTACATTGCGTCCGGCGAGCCGCCTCGCGCGCCTGCTGGACCGCCGGTAGCAGCAGCGCGATCAAGATGGCGATGATCGCTATCACCACCAGCAATTCGATGAGCGTAAATGCCCTTCGAAAACGAGTGAAGCACTTCATGCACAGTTCCTTTCGTCAAGAAAAACACCAGAAGACATGTAGGGTGAATCCACGCACGACACACCTCTCGCGTTATCATCTGTAAGAATCTGAAGGGACGCAAGGGAATGTGAAAATGTTTTTCTGAAATCTTCCTGTCATCTTCGACGTCCGCGTGGCGCCCGATTCCGGCGGCCGGAACACTGAGACGCCCGGTCCCTTGTCCCGGATGAAGTCACACGACGCACTCGACCGGCTCCGACGTTCAGGTCGCCGTTGAATTGTCTGTCCGCAACCTTCGACTCGGTGACTGCCTCCGCGTCGGCTGCGATTCTCGATCAAAACAATTCGCCGCGGTGCTCAGGGCGGCCCCCGCTAAGCCCGAAAGTGACCAGGCCGAAGCGACTCAACAAGGAGACAGAGCGATGGAACTGAACGTCGTTCGACAGTTGCTGGTGGTTTGCGCCGCGGTCGTTATCACGGTTTACGGAACGCATTCGAATGCCGATGACGAGCACCCGCCGGCTCTAACCGGCAGCGTCTCGTCCAATACCGCACCGGGGAACTCACCGCAGGACTCGGAACGCGAACCCGCCGAGGAAGAACACGTTCCGCCGCAGGTCGAGCTGATCGACGGTGGAACGTCGCCGGCAAACGCACTGAAACTCTATGCACAGGCGGCGGCCGCCGGCGATCATGAGGCCGCACTGCTGATGTTCGACCCCGGCGTCCGGTCGCTGTTCAGAACGGAAATGATCGTCGAACGCACGCTGTTCGAATCAACGATTTCGGAATACGCAACATTCGGCGAACCGGATTTCGAACTCGGCGGGACGCTGCAGCTTTACGCGCAACGCGACCTGGTGCGTCCTCGTTCCGCGAAGATTCTGGAAACACGCCGGATCGACGACGACCGGACCGTGATGACCGTCCTGACGACCGAAAAGAGCTACAACGATGACGAAGATATGAGGGTGATCCGCCAATACGTCGCTGTCCGAATGAACGACCGCTGGTATCTCTTCCGGCCGCTCGGATCACTCATCCAGCTCATGCGCGCCTTTGAGCCCGACACGAGCATCCTGCGAATCTTGAGTTATGCGGACGAACCGCTTCGTGAATCCGCTGATTTCGAAGAGCGCTATGAAGTCCCCATCGAAACGATCCACGAAGAAGTCGTCAAGCTGGCAAAAGACGAACAGGTTGCCGCGATGGAAGCAAAAGCCATCACCGCGCGCCGGCGATTCGATTCCGCGATCACACGCCTCATCCGGGGCGACATCACTTCCCGCGGGGACTTCAAAAAGTCCGTCGATTCCGAAACCCTGGGCCTCGACTCGGTCGTCGAACAACAGTTGAACCTGCTGAAAGCCCTGGTCACAAACCTCCAGAACCTCCTGCCGCCTCAGCAGACGCCCGGGCCGCAATAATCGCCCCGCCCCGAAACCTTCCGGTTCCGAAAAGATAAAAATAGCGGTGGAGGGACTCGAACCGGCGAGGAAAAACACAGGGAAAATGTCTCCTGAAGGCACTGGTGGCACACCTGGTGGCACACTTGATGACGACGCCTGCCTGCTCCGTCTGATTCGTGCCTGGCCCGAGCTGACCGACGACGTTCGTCGCACCATTCTGCACGCCGCTGACATCAACATCGGTGTCGATCCCGGTCCGGGTTGAGCCGTCGCGTAACGTCGCGGGGGGCGGTGGGGAAGGAAGTGGTTTGAGGCCCCTCCTCCGTGTGCTTCGGACGTCGGCGACGCTGTTCGGCCGACTTGTTCTTCGGCGTCGGGATCGGTGGTTGTTATCGGCTGCGGGGCCGCAGTCGGTCGGGTAACGGGAGGAAATCGAAGCGGAATGTAACCGTGCCGGGTTGGAGTCCGGCACGGATTGGTGGGTTAGTTGCCGTTCGCCTCGGAGTCGCCGTTGGCGGACTGGCGGTCGGTGATCCAGGAGTGGGCCTGGTCGCTGAGTTTCGCGAGGATCAGCAGGTCGTCCCGGCCGAAGTTTCGCGTGTGTTTCCAGTCGTTGCCGTCGCGGTAGCTGCGGTCGAACTGCACGTTGTAGAACAGATAGCCGTCGCTGTTGCGGTTTTCGAAGATGGCTGCTCCGATGCGACCGATCCGCAGACGGTGAACGGGTTGATTGTTGGTTGTGGTTTCCTGTGACATGACTGTCTCCTTTCGTTGGTGGTTGTGTTGCGGCTGGAACTGCCCAGCCATACGCGTACCTGGCCGCGTTCGGGACCGGTGTCATGGCCCACACGGTCTTTTGGTGCGGGCCGGCCATTGACACCGTCAGGGACCGAATGTGGCATACGCGATTGGACAGGCTGGACAGTTTCAGCTTCCGCAACGCTGACGAACGCCAACGGAGACAGTCCGCAGGAAAGCCGTCTCAACCTGGTCACCGTTCGCCAACCGGATCGCCGCATCGTCGTGTTGCCGCATCTCCGCAAGACCACGGCGACGTGATCTCTCAATTCGACAACCGTGATTCGACGGACGTGATCGCGACGAAGGCAAACGGAACGCCGCTGAACCGACGGCCTCGTTCCCGCTGATCGTGCCGAAGCGACTTCAGGCCGGGCCTGTTCGGAACACATCACCCGTCGACCAGGCCATGCGATTTCGAACAGGCGGCAACCGTCACCAAATCGTCAGCCGGGTTCCGGCCCGGGTTCAGGTTCAGCTCGCTTCTGATCGACGATCCACGAATGCGTCTGATCGCAGACCTTGGCCAGCACGAGCAAGTCGTCGCGGCCGAAGCTCTTCGTGTGCTTCCAGTCATCGCCTTCGCGGTACGCTCGATCAAACTGCACGTTGAAGAACGTCTGCCCGTCCCTCGTGGCGTTTTCGAACACGGCCGCACTGATCCGGCCGATGCGAATCCGGTGGACGGGTTTGTTGTTGGTATTGTCGTCTGACATGGTTGGTTCCTTTCGTTACTCGTTGCGAGCGGCCTCGGTCTTGAAGCCGCCCTTCAGGCATAACGAAGGACCAGATTCGCGAAAGAGTCAACCCCCCTCCTCCCGCGTTGCGATGCGAGATTGTCGGCAGGTTTTTCCAAAACCTGCCCGTCGTCAGCCAAGACGTTATTCCACGTGACGTTGACGCTGCGGTCGAAAGCGTTCACAAAGTTCACACGCTCAACCTGTGCTCGGCCCGGTTTTGGAAAAACCGGGCGACGGCTGGGGACTTGCTTTCGACGAAGCTTTCTCGCCTTAGAACAGCGTGAGCTGCGTGCTGGCGGACGATGCCGACGCCCCGTTCTCGAATCCGTCTGATCGGTCCAATGCGTCGGAAGTCGCTGCGGCCGTCACCGCGTCGGACGTTGCCGTTGTGGTCAACGGCCGCTGTTCCGCTGGCAGCCCCGAGGTTCCCGTGTTGCTGGCGTTAGCCGCTTCACCGTCCGCCGCTTCGTCGAACGTCGTCCCCAGAATCCGGTCGGCCGACTTCTGAGCGGCTCCGGCGGCGGAAACCACCAGCCGCTTGTCGCCCTTCAGCACGCCGATCCAGTTGTTGATGTAAGCCGCGGATTGCTCAATCGTCGGCGGAGAAATCCCGGCGGCGGCACACAGAAACGCGGCGGAGATCTCGGCGACCAACTCTTCGCGGCTGTAGTCCGGCGACCCGAACGGAGCCGGACTCGAGTCCAGCCCGCGATCGAGTCGGCTCGAATGGCCCGTGCTGTGAGACAGCTCATGGTAGAGCGTGCCGTAAAAGTCCTCGCGAGTCGCAAACCGTTCCGGAGCCGGAAGCGTGACGGTGTCACACATTGGACGGTACACCGCTTTCGAACCACCGTATTCGATCTGCGGCCCGTTGACATAACCGGCAACGATTGCTTCGCACTGCTGCAGTGGTTCGAACGGCACGGCTTCGGGATGTTCCGCCGGAACGTCCGGGATCGCGATCCCGTCGATCTGTTCGAGGTTGAACGCCGTGTAGTGTTTCAACACCGGCACGGTGATCTCTTCGCCGGTGGCCTTGTCCTTCGTGTCGTACATTTTCCAGAACGTCACGAGCGACCCCTTCTCGCCCTTCCGCACCGTTCCACCGGCCGCCCGAGCCTGCTTGAACGTCAGCCAGAAGTCAGACGAATAGCCGCTGCTCCACGACTGCATCGTCAGCAGCAGCACGTTAATCCCGCGATACCGCTTGCCGCTGCTGAGATTCTTCGGCCAGCCGTCGCCCGTCCCGCGAGCAATCGGATTTCTCCACGGCACGACGCCCTGTTCCAGATATTCAATGATGCGATCGGTGACTTCCTGAAAGATGTCCCGTCGAAGTTTGTGCGTTCCTTTCGTCATGCCGCCCTACGCTTCCGGGCGGGCGGTTCCTGCTGCTGAAGTCATGGGTCTGCCCTTACTTGTTGGTTGTTGTCGTTCTCCGTTGTGGCACGGTTGCGGCCGAAACCGCAACCGTTTTGTTGCCGTGTTCACAGCCGCTCGGTATCAAAATGCATCGTCGACAGCCGCCGGATGCGTTCGATGTCGTAACCCAGCCGCAGGGCCAGATGCTGCAGATCCGTCATGAGATTGATGATCTGCTCTTCACTGTCCGGCTCGTCAGTCGGCAGCGATTCGCCGTCGTTCGATTTCGCCGTCAGATAAGCCGCCAGCCCGTCAATGGCCCAGTCACCCCGAGCTTCATTGGCGGCGATTCGATCGCGGTGCTGATGAGTTGCTGAGGGTGTCGTGTCGTTTGTCATGGTATGTTCTCCTTTCGTTTGATTGACCATGCAGGCCCCCAGCCGTCCGGTCGACGTTCGCGGAGGCCAGGGTCTACGCGCAGCGTTTTGCCGAAGCTGACCCTCTTGCGGTCTGCTGCAGGCAAACCCTTGCCGCCCGAACGACAGGACGGCACCCTGCATGAACCGTCAATCACAACGAACAGGCGAACGCCCCGGGCAGACAACCACAGCCACCCACCGGTCACGCGCGCGGCGCGGCGTTCTCCGCCACGGTGTTTCAATCCGCGCCCCGCGTGCGGCCCACCGGTCACGCGCGCGGCGCGGCGTTCTCTCGACGACGCAACTGCATTGAGACTCAGCGTCGAACCACCGGCAGTGGACAACCGCCCGAGAATCGTGCTATCCGGCAGTCATGCCTCAGCCAAAACACACCGACGACACGATCCATCACAGCCTGGAAACTATCGACGCCACTCTGACCACCGGCTTCGAAACGCTCACCAGCCACTGGCAATCCGCCACCCGCAAACAACAGGACAACTTCCGCGACCTCGCCGACGCCATCAGCACCCTCTCCGAACAAATCGAAGTCCTCAGAAACGCCGTCGATGACCTCCGCGAAGAAATCCAATGGGGCCAGCAAAACGGCCGCGAGAAGCAACTGGGCGACTCATTCGAAACTGAGGGCAGCGACAATTCCGTTCCAATTCTCCAACTGGAGCCACAACGACAAATGGCTGCCATCCCACGGCCCGATGGCCATCTGTTCTGATTATTCGCGTGAAACGATGCGACACTTGATCGAACCTCGGTTCGTTTGCTCATGTGCTGACAATAAGTGACTCGAGGGTTCGCAACTACTTGGACAATCTCAGTGACTTAAAAGATGCACCGGCCGGTTGCAATGCCACCGTTCCTTGGTTGATAGGGGAGGCGAGGTCTGGCAGACTGCAGCAGCGTATAAATACGGTCATCTGCTGTGAGTGCCGGGAATTGCAGCACAGTTCACCACAGACAACGTTCCGGATGCATTCCACCATGAAACGACAAAGAGTAGCCGGAGAGTTCAACGTGAGTAAGCCCTCGATGCTTGTCTTCGTTCTCGTCGCCGGATTTGCGACCCATTCCGAATGTGCTGTGAGGTCGACCGCCTCAACGTCGCCTCAACAAGCAGTGAAGGAATCGCCGGATTCACCGGCCGGGGTGGTCCGGCGTTTCCTTCTCGCCATGGCAAAACGTGATCTCACGGAACTAGAGGAAGTCGCCTTACCCGATGCGGATCTTTCGTTGCTTGTCAAGAACGATGCCGTCTCGGATGCTCAGCTTGAAGAAATTGGTGCCATTCAGTTTTCGTTTTTGCATCTCGGCGATGAAGTGGCTGTTCCCACGTCGAAGGGACCGGAATCTGTTGTCATGGACAAGAATCGGATTAACGAGAACCGCCAACAATTAACGTACAAGGGAAATCCTATACCATTTGATGTTGTGCGGACAGAAGGCCGATGGAAAGTAAATCCTAGACCACTCATCGCCGCGCGAAAGGCGGCAGCGGCGATTCTTGAACTACCCGACTGGAGCGTCGATGAATCAGAAACAACATCACTGGCGCAACCGTTCAAACTTGTGGGATACCAGTTTCAACCTCCCGCCGGTTTTCGTTTCATAAAATCAGGGAAGCCAGAGGATCAAGTCAACGTGAGTTATTGGGCTGGAAAGATTCGCGAGGACAAATCTTATCCACTCCTGCTCGTGTCCATCCTGACAACGCCTGACGACGGCGCGCAATACACGATCGACCGCGCGATAAAGGAGACACTGGATACGTATGTAAAGGGTCACGAAGCAGCATCCAGCACACCGACGGAGCGCGGCGTGATCAACGGATCTCAGTTCGTTCGAGCGACCTGGGAGGGAGTAGTCCCTGCTGGAGCGCAGAACGGCATGGCTGGTCGCAGGATGCATGCCATCGTTTACATTACAATTCAAGGACAACAAATCATTCAGATTGTGTGCCTGGATGCTGCTCCCCACCATCCAGAGGCACTGGAGCAGGCACACCTCGCCGCTTCAACGTTCCGGGTGTCACGCCGTGACGCAGCCAAATGGTAAATGCAGCCCTAAGCACGTCCACCGGCTCGCTGGATCACAGGAATTCGTAGGCGACGAGATTGCGGGTGCTTCCCTTTTCGCGCAAAGCGCTGGAACAACACGCAGAACTGAAGTCTCGGCTGCGTCGAGTCGGGCGGCTCGACCTTGCGATCGCCTGCATCGCCCTGGAATACGATGCCACCGTCGTGACGAGGAATCGCTCCGACTTCGAACAGGTACGAGGCCTGCAGATTGAGGATTGGTCGGTCTGAACCTTCCGCCGCGGCGGCCCTCGTGGAGCAACGCCGCGGCGGGTTGCTGGTGGTTAGCGTCGACGGTGCAGAACCACGCAGGTATCGTGAAGGCCAGGGATGAAGGAACTGGAATACGTCTTCTTCGACGACGTATTGCCGTGCTGGAAGCGGATGATTTCCGTTGTGGCGGGCCACAGGCCGATGTCGATGGCTCGGACCAGCAGCAGTTGTGATAGCGGCTGGTAGCGACCCCGGTCGCTGAAGCCTCCCAGCAGGACGGCGATCTTGCCGTTCGGCCGCAGGACGTTCAGGCAGTTGCTGAGCACGGCCTGCATCCGGTCCAGAAAGATGTTGAGCGTTGGTGCGTTCGACAGGCAGCCGGGATCCTGACTGTACTGGATCATTTTCCAATATGGCGGATGCAGCCACGCGAAGTCAAAGTCGCCGATGTTGGCATAGGACTCCGGGTCAGCAGCGTCCTGGCCGTGGCGGATGTCCATACTGTGGCAGCGAATCTTGAGCTCCCGGCAAACATCACGGCATGTCCCTCCTCCCGTCATGGGATCCAATACACTGCGAGCTCCGTAGTATTGGATCAGATCCCGGATCAAATAGCCTCCGCAGTTCCCTCGATATCCGGGGTTTCCATAGGGACCGCGGCGGCGTTTGGCGTGGATGCTGGTCAGATGCGGCACCGGGCTGGCGTTGACAGGTGCGGCGGGAAGTTCAATGAGTTGTGACATGGTGAGTCTCCTTTCGTTGTTGGTTTCCACGAAAGGCGGCTGAGGCCGTCAGGCGGGAACTCAAGAGGTCTGGGTGCGGGCCGCCGCGAAGCGGCAACACGGCCTCTTGAATGACCGCCGGTCTCAGCCAGGCTGGAAACGATCAACAACCGAAGGGAGACGACTCCTGCCCTGCTGTGGACTGGATTGCAGGATTTCAGGGATGCCGGGGGTCGGCATTGCGGGATTTCGCCGATGCGGTGATGTGGTGATCCGGCGGGACGATGAAACGTCCGGGACATGACTGCGGTGCGACGTAGTTGTGGCGGGCCGGTTTTGCAGCGATGTGATCCGTCGCCGCTGCAGCGATGTCGTGGATCGGAGAAGTGGCTGTGCGGCGATCCGATGCTGCTGAACTGCGGTTTGGAGGTGGTCCGGCGTTGCGGTCTTACGGCGTACCGTTTTGTCGCAGCGGATGGGTGCGGCGACACGGCAACTCGTCGGCACGGAACAGCGGTCTTGTGGCGGCACGATTGGTCGGTGTTATGAGTTTGCGGTGAAACGACGGTGCTGGAATGCGGCGTTGCGATCTTGCGGTGAATTTGTTCGCCGGCATTCCGAGGATACTGCTTTGCGGCGGTGCAGAAATCTGTGGCTGCGGTGATGTGGTTTCATGACGTTGCGGAGTCACGGCGAGGCGGGTTCGGTTGCGACGTTCCGGGCTATGCGGCGGAGGACGTCGTTCCAGTCTTCGCCGGGATTGGGCGGGAAGTCCGGGACGATGGCGAGCGGGATGTCCGCCAGGGCTTCGGAGATTTGGGCGGACAGCTTGCGGCCTCCGTCGTCGTTGTCGAGGGCGAGGACGACGATGCTACCGGGCGGCATTTGTTCGGCGGCGGATCTCAGGCAGTCGGATTGCAGCGGACTGATCTGGCCCGCGGTGCTGAAGAATCGGCGGCGGTCGGTGCCTTTGATGGCGGCGTAGCTCAGCAGGTCGATGCCGGTTTCGCAGATGACCATGATCCGGTCGTCGGGGCGTGGTACCGACGAATGCAGGGCCTTGATGCCTCCGGGTGAGAAGCCGGTGAAGTTGCGGTTCTTCAGTTCGAAGCCGCACAGGCCGTCGGCGTTGTGGTGCGGGAACAGGGCGTTGCCGCGACGATCGATGCGGATCCGGTCTGCGAAGATGGGATCGGCCAATAAGGATCGCGGAATGCCGCGTTCGGTTTCCAGATAGGGATGGCTGCCGGCAATCGGCCGGGCTTCCAGCCATGTGGTCAGGACTCGGGCGGCATCGTGTTCGGACGGTTGCAGTTCCATCGGCGATGCTGGCAGATCCCGCGGGAGGAGGGGATTCGGATTGATTCCGATCCATGGTCGCAGCAGTTTTCTGACTTCGCCGAGAGACACCCGGTCCCGTGTCTGGATGAAGTCAATGATTGTGCCGCTGTCGTTGCCCTTCGCGTTGAAGTAGATGAACTGGCCGGTTTTGGATTTGGTCACGATCAGCTTGTCGCCGTTGGGATGTTTCATGACGGCGCTGCTGCGGCTGCTCTGCCGTCGATCCAATACGAAGCCTCGCGACGCCGCGTATTGGCACAGATCGATGCGCTTCATTTGTTCCAGTTCGTCGGACCGTGACTGCATAGTCCGAACGTAGCGCGGTTCCAATATTCGCGCCAAACAAAAAGCGGGGCGATGGGAAACGAGGCTGTGGACAACATTGGCCCGCTCCGGCAACAGGCCTGTGGATAACTTTCGCAAGCCGCTTGCGCGGAAGAGGGGGCCGGTTTACCGTGGAACCGTAACCACGTGCCGCCGCAGGCACAGAAACATGGATGTCATGATTTATGCTCTTTTGAACCAGAAGGGCGGCGTCGGCAAGACCACGCTGGCCATTCATATCGCTGCGGAACTCACGCGGCTGAACCGCCGCGTGTTGCTGATTGATGCCGATCCTCAGGGCAGTGCTCTGGCGTGGTCCAGCGGCCGCGACGAACACAGTTTCAGCGTCGTCGGTATGGCCAAACCGACGCTGCACAAGGCGATCGGTTCCCTGGCCGGCGATTACGACGACGTGGTGATCGACGGTCCGCCGAGAATCGCCGAACTGGCCCGGTCGATCATTCTGGCGTCCGACGTGGTCATCATTCCGCTGCTGCCGAGCCCTCTCGACGTGTGGGCCGCCGCCGAGACCGTCGATCTGATCCGCGAAGCTCAGACGTACCGCGACGATCTGAAGTGCTGCCTGCTGGTGAACCGCCGGATCGTCAACACCGCCATCGGCCGCGACGTGCGGAAGGCTCTGGCCGAACTGAATGTTCCCGTGCTCAAGACCGACGTGGCCCAGCGAGTGGCCTTCGCCGAAACCATGGCCACTGGTTCCACGGTGCTCGACGGTCGGCGGTCCAAGGCTTCGAAGGAAATCCAGAAGCTGGTCAGCGAACTCAGGAGGCTGCCATGACCAAGACTGTGCCGATCACCACGCGAGCTCCCAAACCCGCCGAAGCCGACACCTGGGTTGAAGAAGGTGCCGAAACCGTTCCCGCTCGATTCACGCCTCCGTCCGGCCGCACCAAACGCCTGACTCTCGACATCGACGCCGATGCTCACCGAGCTCTGAAAATGCACTGCGCGAAGAATGACCGCCAGATCGCCGAATTCATCCGCGAACTCATCTCCCGCGAGATCGATGCCGCCAATTGGGAGTAGGGGAGTCATGGCCGCAGAACCGGGTCATCGCCAATCGTTTCAGGCTGCAGCAGACGGCAGCACAGATCCAATGCCGGTCCATACAACCCGACGCCGCGATTGGGCAGCTTTCAAGTCGGACCTGGAAGCACTGGCAGCGGCGATCAATGATCCCGAAACTCCGACCAGTCCTGCCTGGATCAAACGGCAGGCCATCGCCATCGCGACTAAGCATCATTCGCTGTTCGACACCGTCATCCACCACGTCCGCCGAATTCTGGAAACGGAATACAACCGGCCGGAACGGCATTCCCATAACGACTCGCGCCCGGAACTCCGTTCGTCCTGACCAGGTTGACATATGGCGTTCAACAGCAAAGCTTGACCAGATGTACCATATCTGGTACTATCAGCTATGAAGAAGCTCAAGCGAATTGAAGCGGCCTTCTTTCAGTTGGGGTCCGGGAAGGAACCCGTGCGGGATTGGCTGTTGTCGCTGACGCCGGACGATCGCAAAGTGATCGGTGATGACATTCGCACGGCCGAATTCGGCTGGCCGATCGGAATGCCGCTGTGTCGGGCGATCACCGGTCGACACGGGCTCTGGGAAGTGCGCAGCAGCCTGTCGTCACGGAGAATCGCCCGAGTCTTCTTCTGTATCAAAGACAACAGGATGGTGCTGTTGCACGGCATCATCAAGAAAACGCAGCAGACACCGGTCCAGGACCTGGACCTTGCCGAACGGCGAAGAAAGGAACTGACATGAGCAAACGCAAACCACGTATTGGATCGTCGTTCGAATCGTTCCTGCAGGAACAGGGAACTCTGACCGAAACCACGAACCGGGCGATCAAGCGAGTGATCGCGTTCCAGCTTCAGGAGGCCATGGAAAAGGAATCGCTGTCGAAGAACGCTCTGGCCGAACGAATGAACACCAGCCGCTCACAGCTCGACCGCATCCTGGACCCGGACAACGACGGTGTGACGCTGAAAGCCCTGGCCAGCGCCGCCAAAGCCGTCGGCCGCGAACTGAGCATCGGGCTGAAGTAGGGGAATCGCGCCGCCGAGACCGTGCGTCACTCAAAGCGCTTGAAGCACCGCACGCAGACCACATCGTCATTCGGCCAGTCGTTGAAGATTCGGTGAAAGCCGAACAGGCAGCACAGTTTCATGAACATCGTCGTTGTTCCTCCATGTTGGTTTCCTTGTCATTCGAGCGCGAACAGCGGGTGATCGGGATCGGACCTGGCTTGGTCGCAGTGGAACACGCGGCACATCAGCGGGCGGGTTTCATGGATGGTGCACAGGTTCGTCGCAGCGTCCAGAAAATGGCAGGCCAGGCCGTGGCTGCGGTCGTTCAGCAGATAGCCTTCGATCTCATCGTCGAAGCCTTTGATCGGTCGGCATTCCTGAGCAATCCGGGGTTCTCGAGCCGCATCCCGCAGATCCGCTTCGAGAACCAGGCTCCGGCAGCAGTCACCGCAGCGGCATTCGCAGTCGACGGCATGTTCCCGCTCGATGCACGCGCCGCACTCGTCCGGGTCGTGTTCGCCGTCTTCGTCGAGTTCGTGCATGTCGCCGATCATAACCACACGCTGCCTCGATTCGCCGGCACTTTCAAGACCTGCATCGCAGGTTCGCAATCCGCAAACGCGTCGCGGAGGAGGGGCCATTCGCAACACGGCTCGGCCATCCCGCCGCCAGCCTTCCTTTTCCCATTGCCCGAATCGCCGCTGCTCTGCGGCCATGACATCGGCACGATCTGAACGCCGCCCCGCCTCAACTTATCCACAGCCGGTGCGTGTTTGATTCGTGTTAAGGAATCGTGTTACGCCTGGGGACAACCATCCCAAGCGGTTGAATTCACAAAGCAATCTCATTCGGCCGGTGGGTGAACCATCGAAACTCAGTGTGTGAACCGTCGAACGACGGTGTGCAAACCATCGAAGGCTGGCATCGCGGTGGGAAAACTATCGAATCGGCGTGTGTGAACTGTCGAAATCGGCGGCTGACGGTGGGAGATCCGTCGAAGTCCGGTGGGTCCACTATCGAAACTCCGCCGCGAGTGGGTGAACCATCGAATTCGGTGGGTGAAGAATCGAAGTCCGCCAGCCGCCAAATCCCGCCGCACCGTGTGTGAACCGTCGAACTTCCGCCGGCGCGGTGGGTGAAGTGTCGAAAGCGCCACAGGCGGTGGGTGAACCGTCGAAACCGGTTGACGGTCAGCGCCGGCCGTGGCACGGTGATTCCCATGATGCCCGATTCCTCACCGACCCGACCGCCGCTGCTGCCCGACCGTCATCCCACGCCGGACTTCTTCGTCATCGACGTGTTCGACGCCGCTCCCAAGGGCGACATGGCCAGCATGGAACACCCCATCTTCAGCCTGTCCACCAAACCCGACCACCGCATCCGCCGCTACGAACACAACGGCAAGTTCGTGGAAATCAAACCGTCGGCCGACGGCCTGGCCACCGTCCACGACCGAGACGTGCTGATCTACTGCATCTCACACCTGATCGCCGCCCTGAACGCCGGCCGCGACGTTTCGCAGACGATCCGCTTCAAGGCTCACGACCTGCTGAAAGCCACCAACCGCATGACCAACGGCCAGTCCTACGAAGCCCTCAAGGCGGCCTTCGAACGCCTGTCCGGCACTCGCATCAGCACCAACATCGTGACGGGCGGGAAGGAAGAATTCGAAACCTTCGGCATCATCGAACGAGCCCGCATCGTGCGAGAAACCCGCGACGGCCGCATGCAGGAAGTGGAAGTCAAGCTGTCCGACTGGGTGTTCAACGCGATTCATTCGCGAGAAGTGCTGACGCTGCACCGCAACTATTTCCGGCTGCGAAGACCGATTGAACGCCGCCTGTACGAACTGGCGAGAAAGCATTGCGGCCGCCAGTCCGAATGGCGAATCTCGCTGGACCTGCTGCGCCGCAAGGTGGGTTCCGGCTCGACGCTGAAGGAGTTCAAACGCCTCGTCAACCGAGTCATCGCCGACGACCTCCGCAACAGCCACATGCCCGACTACACGCTGCGACTCGAAGAACGCCCGTCCCCCGACGACGACATCATCATCTTCGAAAACCGAGGCCAAATCCCCGCCGCCCTGTCACCGGCCAATGCCGACACAGCTCCCATCATCCCGCCCCTGAACCCCGACACCTACCACGCCGCCCGTCTGCAGGCCCCCGGCTGGGACGTCCACGAACTCGAACGCCAATGGCGCCACTGGCTCGACCTCACCGAAGCCGAATCGCCCAGAAACCCCGATGCGGCCTTCATCGGCTTCTGCAGAAAATGGCAGGCGAGAAGGGGACGGGAGTGAGAGTGGCACTGTGAACGCTACTTTCGTCCGTGACGCTGGTCCGCTTCGTGCATGTTCGAGACAATGCTTCGGTTGGTCTCACCGACGCAGCTTGAGCACTCGTCTGGGCAACCTCCGGCGCCCCACTGCGAAAAGTGCAACACCTGACGGCATCAGCGAATACACGGTTGTATGACCACCCCGTATCAGGAAGGTCGTGCTCCGTTCAAAGGCTGGACACCATGTTGTTTTCCACGTCAAACTTCACGAAGGTCGCTTGCAATGACTGAGCTTCCGGAGAGTTATGCTCGACATCCCGGATTTCATTGTTCCACGGGCGGGACAGGTATTATCCCTCACCGTAATTTCGCGACGCAGTGCCATACCCTACTTCACGGACGATAGAGTCGGCCCTGCAACCGACCACTGCTGGCGACACCCCGAAATTTCCTGCGACTTGAAATCACGGATTCTATTTGCAATGCCCTTTGTGCGGGGGGCACTATAGGTGGTGTTAATATGCTAAAGCCCTGTCGCGGAGGCCTCGCTGTGGACATCGCTCACTGGCCCGCACGAAACGTTGCTGAGTACGCTTACTGCCCGCGACTCTTCTATTTTATGGAAGTCGAAGGCATTCATGTGAAGAGTGCCGATACTGAGCAGGGGCAGATGGTGCACCGCAGTGTTGATAAGGTCAGCCACACAAAGTCGCTGCCGGATGAATCAGAGTCGGAACCGAAGAAATTCCGCAGCCTCACTCTCACCGATGAAGAATTGCGATTGACTGCCACTCTGGATCTGGCCGAAGTCTCCGGTCACGTCGCGACTCCAATCGAATTCCGCAAAGGCCGACCGAAACGAATCTACTCCGAAGCGTCTTCCGGACCTCGAAATCGAAAGCAATCCGATGCCCCGGCCAACGTTGAGCCGTGGCCGACAGACCGAGCCCAACTTGGCCTGCAGGCGATACTGCTCGAACGGGCCGGCTATACAGTCCACAAGGCGATGCTGTACTACGCCGCCGAAAAACGGAAACTGTCGATTCCCGTTGATGACGAACTGAAGGCCGAAGCACTCGAAGTCTTGAAGTCCGCTCAACAGTGTGCGGAAGGTCCCCGTCCATTGCCGTTAATCAACGACCCGAAGTGCCCTCGCTGTTCGCTACAGCCGATCTGTCTTCCGGATGAAGTGAATGCTCAGCGCGAAGGATGTCCATCGGTCAATCGAAAACTGTGGCCTCCCCGCGACGATGGTATTCATGTGATTGCCCAGCGAAGAGGAACTCGCGTTGGAGTTCGCGGATCGGCAATGCAAATCACCGAAGCCGATGGTTCACCGCCTCGCAGCATTCCGCTGGCCGGCGTTGAAAGCGTGTCGCTTCTGGGGTCCGTGCAGATGTCGACTCAGGCCATGCACACGCTGGCTGCGAAAAAGATCCCGGTCGCGTTTCTTTCGGGAGCTGGCCGCCTTGTCACGATGCTCGATCCACTGGATTCCGTCAGCGCTGAAACGCGACGCAATCAGGTGCGAGCGTTCGATCAACCGGAACGCTGCCTCAAGCTCGCTCAGGCTCTGATCGCCGCCAAGATACATAACCAGCGGACAATCCTGATGCGAAACGGCGATGGCCTGCCTCAGACGACTTTGGATGGTCTGGCAGAACAGATCGAAAACGCGGTTGCAGCGAAATCGCTGGAATCTCTTCGCGGCCACGAAGGGCAGGCCGCAGCGTTGTACTTCGGTGCATTCGGAAAGGCGTTCAAAACAGCCGCCGGAGCCACCTTCGATGAGCATGGTCGCCAGCGTCGCCCGCCGCCGGACCCGGTCAACTGTGTGCTGTCGTTCGCGTATTCGATGTTGACCCACGAATGCACGGCCGCACTGCGGACCGCAAGGTTAGAACCATCGATCGGTGCGTTTCATGTGTCTCGACCGGGCCGTCCGGCGTTGGCGCTGGACCTGATGGAACCGTTTCGTCCGCTAATCGCGGATTCGATCGCCGTCAGTGGATTCAACCGCAGCGAGTTTCGAGACGGGCATTTCAATCAGACGGCGGCTGGCTGCATGATGACAGATCATGGGCGAAAGGCGTTCTTTGGAGCCTACGGGCGTCGCATGGATCAGGAGGTAACTCACCCGACCTTCGGTTATCGCATGAGCTACCGTCGGATGCTGATTCTTCACGCGCGCATGATCGCCGCCTGGGTCAACAACGAAATCCCCGATCTGTCGTTTCTCACGACACGCTAACACAATGAATTCGTTTAACCCGAGCCAGCGGCGAGGCCTGGAACAACCTCGCCGCTTAAGCAATGTGCGATCGAACGAACAACCTCGCCGTCGGCCTGGGATAAACAACAATGTGCGATCGGATTTGTCCGAGCAACACGGAGGTGCCACTTTGACGGAAGGCACCAGTATGAAACGTTGTTACCTCGTCTGCTACGACATCGCCGATCCGAAACGTCTGCGTCAGGTGTTCAAAATCTGCAAAGGCTACGGTGAACACTGGCAGTATTCGATCTTCTTCTGCGTGCTGAAAGATCTCGATCGAGTCCGGATGCAGGCTGAACTGGAAGAGGTCATGCATCACAAGCAGGATCAGATTCTGATGATGGATCTCGGCCAGGACGAAGCCTCCGCCCGAGGCAACACCATCGCCCTCGGCCAGCCGATGGATGATCCGCTGGAAGGAACGGTGCTGGTGTGATTCTCCTGCCACAGTGAGTAGCGGTGCCTTGTTCCGTAGTCCGAGCCGAGCAACGCGAGCCCCGGCAATTGCCTGCCAAGCGCCTGAATACCTTCAAGCTTTTCGACTTTCATCTATGTGTCAATGAATGCGCAGCCTTCAAATTGAATGACGACACTACGCCGCGCGAGTGCTGAGGCCCTTTAGGCCAGCCTCACAATATCGAGTTGATAGATGAAAGTCCACTCAGTTGACGTCCGGTGACAGATTGCTATGCTTCCCGGAACGAGACAAGAAACGCCCCTCTCGCGGGAACGAAAGGGGCGCTGAATGGGCCGTGACCTAGGAGGCACACGGCGCCTGAAAAGTGAATGTGGTCGGGTTCGATTCCCGAGCGGTCCATTCTATCTCGGTCCCCTGTGATTGCCAGATGGAAGGGAAAAAGATGTCTACTACGCGTGCTTACACAATCAAACTCTCAGGCCCTTCGGGCCTTGGTGACACGAACAGCGATTGTCGCGAGCTCTCTTGGAAGACGCACGTCACCGCAAACCGAGGCGTGCAGGTCTGGGGCGACTGGCTGCTGACGTTGCGTGCAGGACTGCCCGCTTCGCTTGCCCAGGACGATTCAGGCGTGCTGCCGGTGTCCGAAAAAGACGTCAACGCTGCCATGACGGCCGACGGCGTGAAAGGCAAAGCAAAAGAAGAACGCTTCACGGAGTATGAATGTCGCCTGATAGATTCTCGCCGCGACAACCTGCGAACACTGCTGGCGTTGTCGTGGCTGTCGGTCGAGGCGGTCGACATAGACCGCGCCGAGACGCTGAATCATCAAGTCGCGACCGGAGCTGAAGAATCGTCAACGCGAGTCGAGAAAGTTCTCGGCGCGTTTCAGAACATTCTCCGGAAGAAGCAGATTCCGGATAGCGAACACGAAAGCTGGATGAATTCGTGTCGTGAATCTCTCTCAGCGCAGATCCGCGACGATGCCTACTGGGTCGATCGCACAGCAGCGTTCAACGAACTCGTGCAGCGGTGTGACGGCAAACTCACGACCGAATGGAGCAGCCGTACTTTCTTCGATCTGATCGGCGGCAGCGACGAATACTTCAAGCTGAATGAAGAGGGAGCCGACGCGGACGGCAAGGATTTTGTAATCAAGGCAGGTAACTGGTTGAGTGCCAATTGGGGAGCGGGTGAAAAAAGTGACCCCGCTGCCATTGCAGAAGCCCTTTCCAGGCTGTCCGAAGCCGCGGCAGATCTTTCGACAGGAACCACGGCACTCGCCGCGATGACAGCGCTCGCAGCCGCCCTCGACCCGACCGACGATAAACCTGAAGACACGGCCGTCGCATTTAAGGCAATCAAGAAGTCCGTCGGCTGGAAAGGCCGACCGTCGAAGGGAGCAATGGCTCTGCAGCGACTGATGGACAGTCGCACGATTGATACGGCACTGATCGACACCGTCGCAGCAAAGCTGTTGGAGGAAGCGAAAGATCAGCAGACAAAAGCTGAGACGACACTGCGACCGCCGGACTGGATGCCTCATCTCCGTAACGATATCACATCCCGGATAGGCATGCCGTATCGAGTCGAACGTGACCTTATCTGGGAACACGCCGTTCTGCTCGACCACGCGCTGAGGCGAACATCTGTCGCACATTCATGGATCAAACGAGCTGAAGTGGAGCGGCGGCAGTTTCGCGACGATGCAGCAAAGTTGAACAACGCAGCGAAAATACCGCAGGCCGCTCGCAACTGGCTGGATAGCTATTGTCAGCGACGCGCCGTTGACAGCGGTTCGGTCGGCGAGTTTGTGATTCGAAAGCAGGCGATCGACGGCTGGAAACGGGTCGTTGCAGAATGGAATGCAAACCCCGACTGGACAGAAGCCGAACGCAAACAGACAGTCCGCGATGTTCAGGCGGAACTCGACCTCGACGAAAAGTGGGGCGATGGCCGACTGTTCGAAGACCTGGCCGCAGACGACGCTATTTGCGTCTGGCAGAATGCGAACGGAACGGCCGCTGCAACGATTCTGACGGACTATTCCGCGGCGACCACAGCCCGAGCCAACCAGCGACGGTTTAAGGTTCCCGCGTATCGGCATCCGGACGCGATGATGAATCCGGTCTGGATCGATTTCGGTAACTCGCGATGGAACATCAGTTATTCCGCACTCAGCGAATTCGACAAACGCCAACAACTGCAGAAGAAACTGGCAACCGCAAAGACCGACAAGGCCCGAAAGAAGCACACTGATGCACTGGCGGCAAAGCCAGATCTGCAATCGGTCACGCTGGGGCTGTGGTCCGGCACCGACATTCAAAACGTCTCGTTAAAGTGGCAGGGAAAACGGCTGCAACAGGATCTCGACCTCGCCCATTTCAACACCGACGGTCCCGAAGTTGTGCGTGCTGATCGCCTGAACCGAGCGGCTTCGGGAACACCAAACAACGCCGTCAACGTGGCTGGCATCTTTCAGCAAAAAGACTGGAACGGACGCCTGCAACTGAAGCGTCCCGCTCTGGAAAGACTACGAGCGAAACTCCGAAAGGCGGGCATCGATAGCGATGATCCAGCAGACTGGGGAGATCTGCGAGAGCACTTCGACAGCCTGGATTGGTATCTGACGACTTCAGCCAAACTGGAACCTTCCGGGCCATTCATCGACTATCTGAAGGGTGACCTGCCGGGCGGATGGAAATATGTCGATAAGACCAGATACCTCACCAACGATCTGAACAAAGCAGAAAAGCGATCGGGCCGAACGCGAATCCAACTGGCTCGTCTGCCGGGACTGCGGGTTCTTTCGTTCGACCTTGGCCATCGCTTCGGTGCGTCGTGTGCCGTTTGGGAAACGGTGAGCAGCGACCAGATGAATTCTGCCTGCAAGGCGGCCGGTGTCGAACCGCCGACAAGTTCGGATTTATTTTTTGTGCTCGAACAGCCAACGGACAACGGCCCTAAAAAACCAACACACCGCCGAATCGTCTACCGTCGGCTTGCCGATGATGGGCTGAACGGAAAACCGCATCCTGCTCCGTGGGCCAGGCTGGATCGTCAGTTCGTGATCAAGTTGCAGGGAGAAGACCGACCCGCTCGCCGGACAACTCCTCAGGAGTTCAATCGGTACAACGAGTTTCGGCGTTTTCTGAATCTTGAAGAGCTCGACCTCGATGGAGCCATCGCGAAATTGCCGCCCATCACGTGGCTGATGCAGGAAGCCGTGCGAGACGCCCGGCTGGGGCTGCGGCGTCACGCCGATCGAGCTCGTATCGCTCATGCGATGACGGCAAAAGTGAAACATCTCTCGGGGAACCGCACCGCCCCGTTCAGCTCTGACGAAGAACGCCGCGACCACATTGTGCGGCACCTTCTGCTGTGGAACGATCTTGCCAAAGCTGCAATCCCTGTCGGGGCAAACATTCAACGCTGCCCCTTTGCCTACCAGGCATGGCTGGATCACATTCAGCCGCTGGTTGGCGAGAACATTGAAGACTGCCATAACGAGGATCACACGCGGCCAGCTCGCAAAAAGAAACGCGAAGCACTCGCGAAACAGCTCGAAACCGCGGCCAATCAAATCATTACTGACGACAGGTTCGCAAAGCAATTGCACGACGCATGGAAGGACAACTGGGACAGCGAAAATGAGCATTGGATATCGCATCTCAAGTGGCTGCGGAAGGACCTGCTGATGCCCGGAATCGGTCGCAGGCCCCGAAATAGTCAGTCATCAGAGTTCGCTACGTGGCAACAGCGGAAGAAACAGCTCCGCAACATGGGCGGGCTCTCCTACGACCGCATCGGTGCCCTGCGTCAGCTTTACCAGGTGATGAAAGCCTTCCGCAATCGGCCAACGCCCGACGATCCCAAAGCCGGAGTCCTAGATCGACATGATTCGTCTCAGAAGAACTTCGGTCGACGGATGCTGGATCAGTTTGAAAAACTACGAGAACAACGCGTCAAGCAACTGGCCAGCCGCGTCATCGAAGCCGCTTTGGGACTGGGAGCCGAACCTGGTCGTGATCAACACGGACACGATGCAAAGCGACAGCGAACTCGGTCTGATGATCCTCGGTTCGCTCCGTGTCACGCCGTGATCATGGAAAATCTTCGCAGCTACAAAACGGCTGAGACCCGCATGCGTCGTGAGAATCGTATGTTGGCGAGCTGGGCGTACGGGACCGTGCGAAAGTACGTCGAAGAAGCCTGCGAACTGCACGGCGTCTACTTCGACGATGTTCCCGCACAATATACGTCGAAGCAGGACTCCCGAACGATGATGCCCGGCGTGCGTTGCGTCGAAGTGGATCGAGCTGTCCTGAAAGCCGCATTGGCAACGGCCGGTGCGGCTGACAGCATGGCCGGACTGGCGCTTCAGAAACAACCGTTGGTTCGCCGGTGGAAGAGTGAGTTCAGCCGATGTGCCGATCGCGTTCAGAAACGACCCAAAGAAGCATCGGCGAGAGACCGGCTTCTCAGCCGTATTCGTACGGTCGTCGAATCTGATCCCGATCGTTTGCCGAACCAGGTGTTGCTCCCGGTTCGAGGTGGCGATTTGTTTCTGCCGGCCTTCGATTCGTTTCCCGTGGCGAAGAGCAAGCCGAAGAATTCCCAGCGTCTGCGTACGATTCAGGCCGACCTGAACGCGGGAGCCAACATCGGACTCGTCGCGTTGATCGATCCTGACTTTGCAGGCGGCTGGTGGCGAATCGCTGTGAAGCGGTCTGATGGAACAACGCAGAACGCCGACTATCCAGGCTGCCCGTTGTTCGAAAATCCCATTGAATTACTGACCGAAGAACAACGCTTTGGAAAGCGTGATCGTCAGAATGCGTTCTGCATTCCGACAACCGATCCGATCGATTCGTCGTCGAGAACGTGGTGGACGCAAAAAGCGTTCAGCAATCACGTGGAAGAACAATGCTGCCAGCGAATCGCCGAATCGCTGGGCCTGACATGAACTTGATTCAGGCCAGCCTGCAAGTGCTCAGAAAGTTGACGGTCAATGCAGTTTCCGGCTGCCCGACAGAACTTCGTGTCGCTTCGGTGACCGTGGTCGGTGACTGTGGAATGTGTCGTCGGGCAGCCGGAACCTACTGGGGAAAATGACAACTGCGAAGAAATTTGTTGATGAATTAGTAGCGGCTGTTTGGTGGCCGTACGGCAATGAGGTTGTTACAATGCGCATGGCTAAAGGCCCGAACGCCTTTGCAGTTGTGTCTCCGACTTTCACGTCGTGTTTTCTGCAAAGAGCAGATCCGTTTGCCGGTGAAATCCGGTTGTTCTTTAACAATCTGGTGAAGTGAGCCGACGCACGATTGGGCGGGCGAGTGCGAAGGTGCTCAAGCCACCCCCGGAGGACGCTCGCGGCAACGGAAGTTGTTGGCGAGCAGGAGTTTCCGGGCTGGCGAGTCGACGGCTTTGCCGGGCAGCCAGCGAGCGAGTTGTCTACGCTCGCGAGGCAGCCTGTAACTGTCGGTCTGCAAGCAACTTAGAGCACTGGCAGTCGACTCATTCACCGGCAAACCGATCTGCTGACACGGGATTGGTTCAGCGGGTGCGACTCGCGCCCGGCGTCGACTCATTCACCGGCAAACCGATCTGCTGACACTCGAGTTCTCGTTCGCGTATCTTTGCCTGATCCAGGTCGACTCATTCACCGGCAAACCGATCTGCTGACACAGTTCGTCAGAATGGTTGCTGCGTGGCGTCGGCGGTCGACTCATTCACCGGCAAACCGATCTGCTGACACCCGGAACTGTGCCATACGTCGGCGGAGCATCGACGGTCGACTCATTCACCGGCAAACCGATCTGCTGACACTTCCGAGCGCAGAGACTCCTGTCGCAGCCGTTCGGTCGACTCATTCACCGGCAAACCGATCTGCTGACACCTCTTTGCGCCTGTGCTATGCCGGCTATGCCGGTTGTCGACTCATTCACCGGCAAACCGATCTGCTGACACTCCGCAACGATGCGAAATTCGATCCTGACGACAGAGGTCGACTCATTCACCGGCAAACCGATCTGCTGACACACGATCGGCTGAGATAGGTGTTTAGTCTTGAGATGTCGACTCATTCACCGGCAAACCGATCTGCTGACACTCGCGAAGGCGATGTGAGCCTGTTCCGCGTCGGCCGCCGTCGACTCATTCACCGGCAAACCGATCTGCTGACACAAGGACGTGGGACGTTGACGGAAATCAGTGGTAGTCGACTCATTCACCGGCAAACCGATCTGCTGACACAGAAAGTTTTGGTACCCGGTCCCACGTTCTGGCGTCGACTCATTCACCGGCAAACCGATCTGCTGGACACCCGATCAGCCGTCGACGCCGCGCCAAACGGTGACGTCGACTCATTCACCGGCAAACCGATCTGCTGACACTCGGGCGGCTCTGACGGCGACGTTCTGACAGTGCAGTCGACTCATTCACCGGCAAACCGATCTGCTGACCACCCGCGGACCGAGCACGCATCCAGGCGTCCGCCGCGTCGACTCATTCACCGGCAAACCGATCTGCTGACACTCAACGGAGATCGCGTCCGCCGCTGGCTGGCCAGAGTCGACTCATTCACCGGCAAACCGATCTGCTGACACTAAGCCCCTTCCAGCGGCGCGGCCCTTGGCGTAGTGTCGACTCATTCACCGGCAAACCGATCTGCTGACACCGTTGCAGTTCGGCACGGCGGCGGCCAGTTCGTCGTCGACTCATTCACCGGCAAACCGATCTGCTGACACGCGTGCATGTTGACCGCCGGATGCAAGGGCCGGATGTCGACTCATTCACCGGCAAACCGATCTGCTGACACTCGTGCCGAAAACTGTTCCCGGATGAGTCTTGATGTCGACTCATTCACCGGCAAACCGATCTGCTGACACGCACTCCCAGCACCTAATCACACCGTGTTCGGGCCGTCGACTCATTCACCGGCAAACCGATCTGCTGACACTCCCACGTTCTGGCTGCCGGACGGCAAATTGAGGTCGACTCATTCACCGGCAAACCGATCTGCTGACACAGTATGCCAGGCGTTCAATGCTTGCCCGTGATGGCGGGTCGACTCATTCACCGGCAAACCGATCTGCTGACACTCCATAGCGTGTCCCAGTCTTGTCCCGCTAGTTAATGTCGACTCATTCACCGGCAAACCGATCTGCTGACACGTGAGAGTTGAATTCCACTGGAGATCACCTTCTTGAGTCGACTCATTCACCGGCAAACCGATCTGCTGACACAATTTTCTGGCTGGCGTTTCGGCCGTGCCGATCGGTCGACTCATTCACCGGCAAACCGATCTGCTGACACGGTCGCTCCGTCATCGTCGCACCGGGACACACTCGTCGACTCATTCACCGGCAAACCGATCTGCTGACACTTCCCTGCGACGCGGTACCACGAAAGACACGTTTGTCGACTCATTCACCGGCAAACCGATCTGCTGACACTGATATAAGACCTTTGGCGATTTCAGCGATTTCGGTCGACTCATTCACCGGCAAACCGATCTGCTGACACTCCAGCGTTTGCCGCCGCCCGTGAAGAATTCCGCGAGTCGACTCATTCACCGGCAAACCGATCTGCTGACACCCCTGCTGCCTTGCGAGCCGATTCGCTGTACTCTGGTCGACTCATTCACCGGCAAACCGATCTGCTGACACTTGCCGAACCATGACAGCAGCGCGGGCAGTGTGCCGTCGACTCATTCACCGGCAAACCGATCTGCTGACACGTAACCCGGTGCGGCAGTTGGGGACACACAAATGTCGACTCATTCACCGGCAAACCGATCTGCTGACACGCGGAAGTAATGCGGTGCCGTTTCGTCTGTCAGATCGTCGACTCATTCACCGGCAAACCGATCTGCTGACACACTTTGTTGCCGAGGATCTGCCGACCCAGAACCGTCGACTCATTCACCGGCAAACCGATCTGCTGACACTAAACGGTGAGGTTTCTTGCCACGACTCCCGGAGCGTCGACTCATTCACCGGCAAACCGATCTGCTGACACCGAATCAGAATCCATTCCCAGCAGGATGTCGGTTCGTCGACTCATTCACCGGCAAACCGATCTGCTGACACACGGCGTCCGCGAGTCCGGCCGGCCAGTTGTCAGCGTCGACTCATTCACCGGCAAACCGATCTGCTGACACCGATTCTGTCGCCTGTCTGCGGGGTTCTGTCGTGTCGTCGACTCATTCACCGGCAAACCGATCTGCTGACACAGCAGCCTTCACCGATTTCGAGACCGCCGTGACGGTCGACTCATTCACCGGCAAACCGATCTGCTGACACGTCGAGCCAGACATCGCCGGCAACCTGCTGCTGTTGTCGACTCATTCACCGGCAAACCGATCTGCTGACACTATGAATTCTATGATTTTCCAAATATCACCGACGAGTCGACTCATTCACCGGCAAACCGATCTGCTGACACGCAATGCGGCTGGCTTCGCCGCTCCACTGCATTGCGTCGACTCATTCACCGGCAAACCGATCTGCTGACACCCTTGAACCGCGTCGCCGGGCCTCACTAAGCCTCTGTCGACTCATTCACCGGCAAACCGATCTGCTGACACACTATGGAAGCCCGATTCACGGCACGCCTCTATTCGTCGACTCATTCACCGGCAAACCGATCTGCTGACACACCTTATTCCCAAGAATCTGACGGCCAAGAACCGGTCGACTCATTCACCGGCAAACCGATCTGCTGACACTACAGGCCGAAATAGAGCAGTCGGCCATCCACTTTCGTCGACTCATTCACCGGCAAACCGATCTGCTGACACTGCTTCAGAACGATCTTCTGCAGTTCCAGAAACCGTCGACTCATTCACCGGCAAACCGATCTGCTGACACAATACGCCCGTGTGCCAGTATGCCGGCCACATCGCGTCGACTCATTCACCGGCAAACTAATCTGTCGCAGCGCGCTTCGGTGGTCACGACCGAAGCGAGACGCGAACGTTTTCTTGTTGCAGGCCGGTTTCGTCTTGGCAGTCGGAAAATGCAGCGATCTGCCGTACACCGCGGGGCTGGCGTTGCGGGCTTCACGTGCGTTCAATGGCGAAGTCACGCTTCACAGTACTCCCTGACGGCATTCATGTCGGATTCGATGGCGGCGGTGACCATTTTCAGGATCATCGGCGTCAGCAGGCGGGCGGCGAGGTTGTGGGGGCGGGCGGTCATGTTCATCGTCATCAGGACGGCATCGTTCTGCGGGTCGACTGTGAAGACCGTGTCCCAGATTGTGCCGCCGGCGTCGGAGACCAGGCGGACGTGGTGGTTCTCGACGTATTCCGTGACTTCCAGAACGGTCGACGCTTCGCGGCCGTTCATCAGGCGAGTCTCACGGAAACGAGTGCCGACGCCGGTCTCGTGGTCGCTCAGGAATTCAATCTTCTGAATGCCGGGCACCGCCTTCGAAAAATCTTCCACATGCGCCAGCGTCCGGAAGACTTTTTCCACCGGAGCATGAATCGTGCGTGACGTGGCGACGATGTATTCCTTTGGGCCGGCGACGGCCAGTCCGAGGGCTCCGAAGACCAGACAGGCCAGAATTCCGGCGGGCCACATCCACCACGGGTGAGGAATCATGGCCAGCGTGCCGATCGTCGCAACGGTGAAGAACGCCCAGACGATTCCTCCGGGAATCGCACTCCGTTCCGGTGCCGTTCGCCGAGCGACAAACGGTCCGACGGAACTGCCGACCGCCCACGAGCACAGCACGATCAGAAACGCGGGAACCGGCAGTGTCTTCACCCATTCGGCCATCTGTTCCATGTTGCTCGTGTCAACATCGGCCGGAGGACCGTACAACGCGTTGCTGATCTGCTGAACGGCCGCGACACCGATCCCGCCCGCCAACATTCCCAGCAGAACAGCTCCGATTCGGTGAAGTATTCCCATGGTTCAATCCTGGACGGGCCTCAGTATGTTCGACCGACCATTACACCGCCGCCGGAAGTGATAATAAAGCTTACGGAAAATCAGCTGACATGGCAGCCGCAGGGCGGATCATTTTGCGGCTCGCGTCGTGCGACAGTTCGACAGGACCAGTCTTTTCAGTCAGGATGACAGGTCGGCAGTGCAGCCAATTTCATCGCACCCTGAGAACTTGCATTTCCTGCACCACTGTGGCATTGTTGGAGAATGCCGGAGACAGTGTGCTAAGAAGAGTGTGGCAGGGAATTGTTGACGTGGCGGGTGGCCGCGCCATCGGCGCCCGACGACGTGCGGAAACGCCCGCGCTGCAGGGTTACCGGTCGACGTTCGAGTGTGAGTATGACATACTCACCGGTCTGAACCGCCTGGCCTGCACATGCTGGCGATTTGCGAATACTCCAGATTCACCCAACGCGGGCGTTTTGGTTACATTTGCGGACTTTGAACGCGATTTGCTTCGTGACATCCGGGGTCTGGTGGCCGTTCTCGGTGAACTCAGTAAGATCGACTCCGCGCCGGCTTGCAGAATGCTGTCCGCTTCCGGCAGGACCCTGCGAATTGCGGGTGCGGTGTTGGAGACAATCGAAGAGCTTCGGTGGAATGCGGCGACCAGAACTGAAGCACCGCTTGCTGATCGCCGTCGGGTCTTGCAACGCAATCTTGATGACAGTGCCGTTGGCGAGCTTTTGAGCAACGAGCCGCAGCTTCCGGTGAGCGGCAGCGTTCTGGAAAGTGCGCGTGAAAAGGCAAAATGGCTGCAGTCGTCGACAGAATTGGAATCGCGTCGGTAGTCTGGAATGACTCCGAGATTCGGTTTTCTCCGCGCTTGACGCTATTCGCGAGTGTTCGCGTCGGGGCTGTCGGAATCGTTGGCTGTGATCAGCTCCGGAGTTGCTTCGGCAAGTAGTCGCCCCGCAGAAAAGACACGGACGGACAGTGGTCTGACTCGGAGATAGCAATGATTCTCTGCAATACCCGCCTCGGACACGGTAAGTGTCATTTCCGCTTCTTCCCAGCCAGTGTTCTCAGCTTCTGGTATCGAGACAAAATACCGATCGTACGGGGCCGGGAAGATGAAGAAGACATCCATCGGGCCTGACGCGCCCGGGAACGGGAAACAGGAACCGACCACGTGTGAAGTACTTTCGTACGTGTCGCTCATATACCTTGCTAGCGGTCCGTCTAACGCGAAGTCGTCACGGCGAAACTCCCATTTCAAACTGGTTGAACCATCCTTATGAATTACGTCGTGAACATCCACCAGGGAGTCGTCGAGTGTTTGGTTATCAGCACTGCCCCGCCAGTCAACGAACGACGCCTTTGTTTCGCCAGCGTAGAGCCTTACGGCCTGGCGTATGCGAATCGGGTCTGGCACGTGAACCACTCGCCGCATGATCGTCGATCGAAAGGCGCTTGTTCCTGCGTCCCCCAAACCCGATCTGAGGAGGGGCGGAAAGATCGACGACCAGCTACCGGGTTCGTAATCCACCCTGGCAACAGAATTCGCCGGCGGACGCAGGCTCTCAACTTTGACGACGGCCGCCTGAAAAGTCTCCCAATCGACAAGTTCGGCACTCATTCCATGGTGAAGAGCTATCAGCACAATCGACTGAGTGTCCATGAATGGCGTGCCCGCGGGCACTTCTGCAGCATCGCGGACCATCTGAATGCACGAATCCTGCCAGCTGCCGTCTCCCACAAGCACTGGTCCCAAACGAATCTGCTCCCGCAGATACCATAAGTGGTTTGAAATCCGATTGTTCAGCTGCGATCTGCGCGCTCCGGCGTCCAGCACTGGTCCCGGAAGGTACAGTCGGATGGCGTCGGGTTCGTACTCGCGAGGCAGCGGATGGGGATGGCCGTAGACGGGCAGCGTCTGTCGGTTGCTTGTCTGCTCAAGCTCGAGATAACGACCGGGCTGTTCGCGGAATGAGAGTCCTGAGTCGTACTTGCTGCTCGGATACGCCTCGACGATAACAATTCCCGGTGTTCCGGCCGATTCCCGCAACAGGGCTCCTGCCATCTGATCTGATGACAGCACCTGACCTTCGCCTACTACTGAGTTCACAAAGCTCGTGCCGTCGATGACGGCATCGGTAAAGTCGCTCCCGGCAAGTATGGAACCATCGAGGTAGGCATTTGTGAGATTCGCACCGCAGAAACGTGCCCGCCTCAGATCACAGAAACTCAGGCACGCGCCAGTCAGATCTGCACCGGAGAAATCGACATCCTGAAGATCCGAGTAGCTGAGGTTTGCCCGATACAGACTGCATCGTGAGAAACTCGCGTGCTGAGCAACAAGGGCGAATCCTGCCACGAAAGTCAGGTCACAATCGACGAACGCAGCATTCGACAGCGACGCCCCCGATAAGATGGCGCTGTCGAATCGCGCGTTCGTGGCACTGGAGTCGTCCAGGTTACAAAGGCGGAGATCGGCAGTCTCAAAATTGCCGTCGCTCAGATTAGTTTGCACAAATGAGACGCCAGATAGATCGGAATTCACGAAGTCGCAGCCGGACTGTATCAGTATCGGGAAGGCCCGCTGCTGTCCCTTGGAGGAGCCATCGCGAGATTCGATCAGCCGATCCAATACTTCCTGGGCCTCAGTTGCAGACATCGGCGGGTCTGCCACCACCTGCTGATCATTGCGGCTGGTGGCGGTCTCTGGCCGGTATGGTGACGCGGATAGTCGTTCAGCGTTTCCATCTCTCGCACCAGACGCCGGCGGGTTGCTGGCCACAAATTCACGTCCGATCCACAGGACTGCGGCAATGGTCAGCGACGTAAAGGCTACTGCGGCAAGGGAACGGGGGAACCGAGAATCCGTATTGGTTCTCGCGTGAGTCTCAATAGGCGGTGTGATTTGCGGAGTCAGCGCATCACACATCGCTCGAGCCGAGTGAAAGCGGTCTGCGGGGTCAAGCGCTGTCGCTGTAATAAGGCAGCTGCGCAACGGCTCAGGTATATGGTCCTGCTGCAGGGCGTCGACAAACGCCTCACGTTCTGAGATGTCTCTTCCCGTCAGCGCCCAGCCCAGCGTGACGCCAAGCTGAAATAAGTCTGTGCGTTCATCCAGGAGTCCGTCTCTCGCGAGTTGTTCCGGCGCATGGAATCCTGCCGTGCCACCCACTGACCTTACTTTCGGCTTCGTCCAGTTGCCGCCCTGCCGTCGCAGGGCCAGTCCAAAATCGATCAGAATCGGCCGCGGTTCTGCGCCGACCGGTGCCTGAAGAAGTCGGATATTCGACGGTGTGACGTCGCAGTGAAGGTAGTGTTTCAGATGAATGGCGTACAGTGCATCTGCGATTCTCGCCCCGATCCTGATGACGGACTGAGGATCAAGCCGGCCGGCCTCTTCAAGCGTTTGTCCTGGCAGGTACGGTAACACAAGATAGGCATAGTTCTCGTCATTGCCGGAGTGAAGGCACCGAATGATGTTCGGATGTTCGACTTCTGCAAGATCACTGAGAATGCCGGCTTCTTTGAGAATCAGGCCGGCATGCGGTGACTCCAGCTGCTGAAACTTGATGATGCTGCACGTACCCTTCATATCGGGCTTTGTCGCTGTGACAATATGCGCCTGCCCGCCCCGACCAATTTGTTCCTGAGGCATGTATCCTTCGATTCGTTCAGGCAGAAGGTCCAAGACCGGCATATGCGGTATGGACCGAACAACGAGACTGCGAATTGAGGGATGATCAGATTCGAGCTGCATTCCACTCGGCAGGTACCCCTTGCCTGCCCCGTAAATGCGGTGAACCTCAATCGACAGCAGGTCGGCGACCAGCGCGAGCAGCACCTCATCAGGCGCATCCGGATTCGCCGCCTCGAATCGTTTCAGCCGGTCTTCAAGCACCGGTACCGGTCCGTGATCGAACTGCTCGTCGAATGCCGATGTCACCGCTTCAACCTCAACGCGCCATCGTTCATCGAGTTGTGAAAACAGCTCGCTCGGTGGAATACGGAATTCAGTCATGCCTCAGCCCGCCTCCTCAATTCGGCTTTGATAGCCCGCCGGGCAGTCTTGACTTTGTGGTCGGAGACCTGCAGCCGTTTAGCGATCTGCTCAATGCTGCAGCCGTCAACCCAGTCCCGCAGGACATCACGATGGAGTGGATTCTCAAACGAAGCGACCTGCGCATCCACCCACCTGATGCAGTGTTCAACAAGTCTGCGAGTGATGGGCTGGTCGATCGGGAGACCGTCGATGGTCGCTTCGGGCAACACGGCCCTTAAGTCGGTGAAAAGGTCGTCCAAACTGATTCCGTCGTCAGCCAACCGGGACATTGGAACCGTCCTGCCTTCCTGCGTCCGATAGGCATGTGAGGCCGTGTCGAGCTTTGTCTCAAGAATGGCCCGCAGGAACTTGAAGGCTGTCGGATCCTCGATCGGAGGACAATTCGCCCTGGACAACCCGCTCTTGATCGCGCTGACAACGAGGTCCTCCGGTTCCCCATTGTAGCAGCGAAGCGAGAATCGGTAGTGAAGAACGACTTTCAGCAGGTCGTCCATCATTTTCTTCCACAGTTGTTCGCGTTCGTCGGTCATTGGTGCAAGCCTCACTGAACTGCCAGGACAAAAAGAACGAAAAACCTCGACCGACTCCGTCTCCGATGATCCGCCTTATGGTAGGGGCCGCTGACACAGTCTTGCAGCGGCAATAACCAAATCTCTTGTGTAAGGACACAGACAATGCATCACGTTCTTCCGTTATTCGCGCAGGCCGCTGCTGGTGCAGCAGCGGCTGGCGAACAGGACACCGATAACGGCGCTGCCGTGATCGGCTTTCTTGTGATCGTCGGTATTTTGATCGCGATCTTCAATTCGGGAAACAAGAAGAAGACCTTCGACATCCGGGGAACCGCCCACGAGCGGTAGTTGATCCGTAATCGAGGTCCGTTGCGGGTGTCCGCCAGAAGCGGGCGGACACCCGTACTTAACCGCTTCCGGAGTTTTCCAATGCCGAAGTCGCCGTTCCTGCATCCGCCGTTTGAGTTTGAGCGGCTGCGCGGATTGTGGTGGGTGTTCATCATCGTCTGCATCGCGGTGTGCCTGAAGTGGCCGATCGTGCTGCTGTTTCTGGTGCTGCTTCGATGGCGTGACTTTGGACCAGGCATTGTCTGGTCCATGACCGGCAGGCTGAAACGGAACGGGTGAGGTTTCCTCGAAGTTCCTTCCGATGGGTCCGCAGGCGGCCGGAATTTCGGCCGCCTGCGGATTTCTTCCCGTCCTGATCATCTCCGTTTGTGAGGTCCCCAGATGAAACCAGATTTCTACCAACTGATGATGGCTGATCGGCACCACAATGAAGTGCTGCGTGCAGCGGCTGGTGTTTCCGATTTCGAATTGGAAACAGCGGCCGGGAAGATTCCAGACGATCAGATCGCGCATATCGCCATGTATGTGCTGACGCGGTGCCGGTCCGTCGGCATTCAGCAGGTGCTGATCTTCGGAGGACTGCTGACATTGTTTGAAGCGGCGGTGTCGGCCGATGACCGGCGCGAACTGTTTCAGAACATGATTGAGGATCTGGGCATCTCTCGAACGCAGGCCTATCGCTGCCGGCTGGTGTGGTGTCGCTTCGGAGCTGAGCTGGTGGGTACGCCGCAGCTCGGGAAGTTCTTCGTGGCCGAGAGCCTGAAGATTCTGGCGGAAGATCGGTCTCCCGAACCACTGCGGAGCGAAGCTCTGGATCTGGCGCGGCAGGGTACGCCGGTGACGATCCGGGTCGCGAAGGCGCTGCAGAAGAAGCACGGCGTCGACGTCGACGACAAACGGTTGCCGGCGGAATCACGGCGGGAAACGCCGGCCCGGTCGCGGGCACGTTCTTCGCGGCCGTCGTGGCTGTTTCGCGGCAGTGTTGTCCGGATTCGGCTGGAGGCGACGACACGCAGTGAAGCCACGGGAATCGATGAAGTCATTCGGGATCTGGAAGCGGTGATCGCGGAACTGCGCCGCAGGGGAACCGGTGCCATGAACAGTGACGCGGCGGTGGCCTGAGGAGACATCACCATGTTCGAAGACTTTCGGGACTTTGACGAAGCGTTTGCCGACGCGCCGGTGTCGCCGGTGTCGGCTGGCAGTTCACCGCTGCGGCGCAAGAAGACGCTCAAACAGAAGCTGGTGTTCTGTGCGGCCAACCTGATCATCATGCCGGTCATTGCCATTGTGTATGCCACGGTGATTGCGGACGGCATCCGGATGCTGATGCCGATCTTCCGCCGGAAGCTGTATCAGCTGCCGATCCCCGGAGCCGGGCTGGCGCGACAGTATGACGGCTGGGATCGCGCCGATCTGGCGATCATTGTCGCCCTGCTGCTGTTCGTGGTGGTGACGTGGGTCTGGACGAAGGTCTTCGTGCAGCTGCAGCACTACGAGTCCATGGCCATCCAGGTGCAGCGGTCACCGATCGTGTTTCGGCTGCTGGCCTTTCTGGCGGCCGTGCTGGTGATCGGCGACGCCGGCATCTTCTACGTCGGCCTGTCCAGCCAGACATCCTCCGGCTGGTCGGAATCACCAGGCTGGGTCGTGCCGGCCGCCACGCTGATCTACTCGTGCGGACTGGCCGTCATCGGCTGGTGGCATTCGGACTATCAACACAACAGCTCACCTCTGGTCTAAGGAGTGATCGATGAAGATGGAAGAAAGCACACTGCTGCTGGTCCTGTTTCTGATTCTGCTGCTGTGCGCCGGCTGCGTGGAATCGCCGGCGACCACAGATGTCACACCGTTCGACGAACAGAGCGTCGACGCCTGTCTGTCGATCGTGGTCGACATGTCGGCTTCGTTCCGCGAACGCTGGGACGACCGGGCCTACGACCTGTTCCTGGACATCTCCGAACGCTTCTTCACCGAAGCTTCGATGGGCGGTGACACGAAGCTGATCATCGGCCAGCTCAGCGGCAGCAAACAGGTGCTGCTGTTTGAAGGTCGACCGCAGGATCTGCGGCGCAAGTTCCGCGGTCCCGAGGAATTCAATCAGTTCCTGAAGGATCGCTCCGACCCGACCGGTTCGCAGGTGTTCGACGCGACTCGCCGGGCGGTGGAACACGTCGGTTCGGTGGCGGGAGTTTCTGACGACACGAAGCTGCTGACGGTGATTCTCAGCGACATGCAGGATTCGCACGGTGACCTGCAGGCTCAGGCGAAGATGATCGATTCGCTGCGGGAGTATGCCGGTCGCGGCGGGGCGCTGGCCCTGTACTTCGTTGCCGAAAGTGAAGCACCGCGGTGGCGGGCAATCCTCGACGAAGCTGCTTTCCGGCCCGGCTATTCCATCATCGAGAACGAACTGGCCGCCAGTCCGCAACTGCCGCGATTTGAATAAGGGGCGATGGGAAGATGACACACCGCAGGGACGGAAAACCTCTCGGTCTACTGGACGATCTGCCGCGGGGCCGCGATGCAAAGACGATCGGAACGGCTCCGCATTCGTACTTCGAAGCTCCGGAAAATCTGGCAGCGACCGAATCGCTGAAGTTCGACGCGAAGGGCAATCCGCATGCAAAACTGTTTCTGGGAGTGGTCGGCGGGAAGGTCAGCAGCGGCGGCCGAACGTCCGACGGTCGCGTGCTGCGACAGGTTTCGGGCGGCACACCGATCGGACTGTCGGACGACCGGCATCACTGTCTGTGGGCGGGCAGCCGCGGCGGCAAGGGCCGCGCGGTGCTCGTGCCGAATCTGATTCTGCTGCCGGCGACCACCAGCCTCTGCTGCATCGATCCCAAAGGCGATCTCGCCCGGATCACCGCGCGCTGGCGGGCTGAGGGCTTAAAGCAGCGGGTCTGCGTGCTCGATCCGTTCGGAGTTTCCGGACCGGGAACCGCACGCTTCCGCGTGTCGTTCGATCCGCTGGCGTCGCTCGATCCGCATGACCCGAACACGTTCGTTCCAAACGCGAAACTAATCGCCGATTCGCTGATCGTCTCCGGAGACTTTAAGGATCGGCACTGGGATGACACCGCCAAGCAGGCACTGGCCGGAGTCATCTGTCACGTCGCCACACACGAACGCTACGAAGGAATGCGCGACCTTGTCACGGTCTGGCATCTGGTGGCCGAACTGACGGCTCCGGACCCCGATGATCCCGGCCGCTACTGGCTCGAAAAGGAAATGCTGAACAACGACGCGGCCGGCGGCATGATCCGCAACGCCGCCCGACAGTTCTACGGCCGCACCGGCGGGGAGTTTTCGTCGGTGCTCAGCAACCTGAGAAAACATCTCGACTTCCTCGGCATCCAGTGCGTGCAGAACTGCCTGACCGGGGAATCCATCAGCCTCAGGGATCTCAAACGCGGCAGCATGGCGCTGTACGTCACGCTGCCGGCGATGCGGATGGGCGACCTCAGCGGCTGGCTGAGAATGATCGTGCAGCTGACGCTGGCGGCTCATGAAGAAGAACAGACTCAAATGGGAGGCTCGACGGTGATGGTGCTCGACGAATTTCATGTGCTCGGCCGGCTGTCCTGCCTGGAGACCGCCGCAGCGCAAATCGCGGGGCTCGGCGTAAAGCTCATTACAGTCGCCCAGGATCTGGGTCAGATCAAAAGCAAGTATCCGAACTGGGAAACTTTCATTGGCAACGCGGCGGCGATCCAGTGCTTCGCGCTCGCCGATCAGACCACGCTCGAATATGTGTCGAAGCGGCTGGGAGACGCTCCGACGCTGTCGCGGTCCACGAAGGCTCCGGGGTTCGACGAAGCCACCCGGCACGCGGCCACCGGCGAATCGTGGTCACTCGGCGTGCATCCGCTGCTGACGGCCGAGGAAGTCGGGCGGTATTTCGCTCGCGAAGACCACCTGCAGCGGCAACTCATTATTCGTCCCGGCTACCGCCCGGCCGTACTGATGCGGGCCTGTTATGACCAGCACGAACTTTTCAGCGGACGCTTCGACCATGTTTAGACCAGGCTACATCCAGGTAACCGCTCCCGGCCTGCCGCCGTGGCCGAAACTGTGGTACGACGAACGGAACAAGCGTGTGCTGGTCACCGCCCGGCTGCCGACCTGGCGCAGCGTGGAATGGGCGGCCCGGGCCTGTGCCCTGATCTGGATCTCGATCGCCGTCTACGCCGCCCGTTGGATGTGGCGTTTCCTGCTGAACGACTATCAGCCGGGCGAAGCCTTCATGCTGTCGGTGTTCGGCACGCTGATCCTGATCATCTTTCTGAGACCGCTGGTGCATGCTTCGATGCGGAACTTTCTGGCGCGGCAGATCTTCTCCTCGCGGTTCACCGTCTGGTTCCGGCCCGACGCCATCGCCTTCCGCAGCCGGCTGTACGACAACGGAGTCATCCTGCGGCGCACATGGAAGGGTCAGCCCGTGCAGGGCCGGTTCGAACTGACAACCGACACGGCCGCTCAGGAACTCAATGATGACTGGGACGTTCGCAAGCGCATCCAGGGCAACTCACATCTCAAGACCGCCAGCATCCTGAGAATGATCGTGACCACCACGAACCCGCACCGCGATCTGGCACTGACCAGCCAGCCGAACTTCGTCCGCGACATCCCGCTGACGGAAATCGACACCAGCCACGCCCAGCGATTCACCATCGTGCTGTCCGCCGCCGCATCGCTGACCAGTCAGCCACCAAAGTCGAAACAGCGCACTTCCCACGGCGTCGACATCGACGCGCCGCGTACCGACCCGGCGTAACTCCGCCGAGCTTCCCGTCACCCCTCACCCGCAACCGCGCCCACCGTGCGCGCGGGCCATGGGGCCATAGGAAAAGGATGAGTTCCATGAACCTGACCACCATGATTCTGCTGTCGCTGAGCGTCTCGGTCGACGTGCTGGCCCTGGCCACCGCCCTCGCCCTCCGCCGCCCGCCCCCGTCCCTTTCCCATTGCCTCGTCTGCATCACCCTCTGGTCAGCCACCGCCACCACCATGCTGCTGACCGGCTGGCTGGCGGGAGACATGCTCCTCACCGAATGGCTGGCAGAACACCGGTGGCTGGCCGGTGCCGGACTGGTGTGGATCGGCCTGCAGATGATCTTCGCCAGCGGATCTCCGCGGACCTCCGGAAGCGGCGGCCCGATTTCCATAGCGGGCTGCCTGGTTCACGGCCTGCTCGTCAGCATCGACACCTGCGTGCTGGGAGCCGCCCTGGCGATGAAGCGCCTGCCAATCCTCCAGCTGGCCATCATCGTGTCCTTCGTAACAGCCACCGTCACTCTGCTGGGCTTCGGCTTCGCCCGCCACTTCCAACAAACCACCGGCCGCGCCGCCGAAATCGCCGCGGGCGTGTTCCTGCTGGCAGTCGGCGGATGGCACTTCTGGGTCTGATGGACCGGGACACGACCGAACCGGCACGACTGCAACGATTCAACACGAGGAGTTCCCGGTGATGGACATGATGAATAACGACGACTCCGTCGAGGTGCTGCCGCAACTGCTGAGCAAGTCAACGGTCTGCCAGCTTCTGGACGGTGTGACGACAAAGCACGTCGAGAACCTTGTCCGTTCCGGGCGCATGCCCGAACCGGTCTATCTCGGCCGCAGTCCCCGCTGGAACAGATCGCGACTCATGGACTGGATTGCCTCGGGATGTCCGATCGTTGATGTGAACAAGCACGCGTCGTGGCAGGCGGAAAAGTCCGCCCCGACTCATTGAGTGTGGAAGTCGTCACACAGGGCTCATACGATGGAAGCCGCGGGATAGGGTCGCTCCCGAAAACCGGTTTCCATCACCGGCTTCCCGCAACTGTTTACCAAGGTGGAATCACTTCTGATGGAGAGTGTTCAATGGCGAGCGTAACGAAAGACTCCAGGGGTTACCGCGTCTTCTTTGTGTCCCCTGAGGGTAAGCGCAGGTCGATTCGCCTCAGCGGGTTCAGCAAGGCACAGGCCCTGCAGATCGGCAGGCATGTCGATGAACTGGTGATGGCAGGCACATCGGCGCAGCCGATCGGCCGACAAACGGCACTGTGGCTCAGTGAGATCGGCGACAGGCTGCACGACAAGCTGGCTTCGGCCGGGCTGGTTGAAAGTCGCACACGGGCCGCCGAATCAGCGCCCGCGCTGCTGATGGACTTTGTGGAGAGCTTTATCGCTGACGGCAAGACCGCACAGGGCCTGCCCGCTGCAAAGATGACCATCGCGAAATGGAAAACCGTTCGCGGTCATCTGCGGTCACACATCGGAAACCGCGATATCACGTCGATCGCGCGGCAGGATGCGCGGCAGTTTCGGCGGGCACTCGAGCGTCACCGGTTCGCAAGGACGAAGACGAACCCGGAAGGCAGGCCGCTGTCAGAAAACGCCATCCGAAAGATCATCGGAACGACGAAAGTGATATTCAATGCGGCGCGGCGGCTGGGACTGATTGAACACAACCCGTTTGAGTTTGAAGTCTCCAGTGTTCGGCCAAACCGGAGCAGAGACTTCTTCGTGACAAGTGACATGGCTGCAAAGATTCTGGACGCCTGCCCGGACGCTCAGTGGCGGGTCATGTTTGCGCTCTGGCGGCTGGCCGGACTGCGAAAGATGGAGATCTTCGACCTGGGATGGGATGACATCCTGTGGGACCGGGGCCGCATCCTGGTAACGTCGTCGAAGACCGCCCACCATGACGGCAAAGGCAGCCGTTTCGTTCCGATCGGCGGCGTGCTGCCGTATCTGCAGGTCGCCTCCCGGACAGCCCCCGAAGGATCGGAGAACGTTGTCACCCGGTTCGCCCGGTCAAACAGCAATCTCGATAAGCCGATGAAACAGATCATCGAACGAGCGGGACTGAATCCGTGGCCAAAGCTGTTCAACAACCTTCGTTCCAGTTGCGAAACCGAATGGCTGGACGCGGGAATTCCGGCCCACGTTGTCGCCAACTGGCTGGGGCACAGCGTGAAGGTTCAGAACGACAACTACGCACAGGTGGATGACCACCACTTTGACAGGTTCAACGCCGCAGCAGGCTCTCAGGTGGTGCGCCAGGTGGTGCAGTACACACGCGAACTGAGGGAAACCGGCGAAACCGAAACAAACGATGGCCGCGAAAAACCAAGTGTTTTTCGCGGCCATTCGCATGAGTTACCACCCAAGGGCAACCGCCGATTGGTCCCAACAGGACTCGAACCTGTGACCTTTCGGATGTGAACCGAACGCTCTAACCAACTGAGCCATGGGACCGGCGTGGTGAGTTTTAGTCGGTTGGGCCGATGCCTTCAAGAACCCGCTAATTTGTCAGTGGGTTGCCGACGGAAGGGATGGCCGATGAGTCGGATCGGAACGTTGTCCAGAATCGGCGAGACGGCATTGTTCTTGTCTGGTATTCGTTCAGCCACTGAACGTAGTCGGGAGTCTGCGGCGGTGAGTCGTCCGCGGCAAACGGGTAGCTGGTCATGGCTTTGAACGGATACGGTTCGCTGGACTGGCCGTAGATCGTGCCCAGGTTCGCGTCCTTGTCGTAGCCGACATTGCGAAGGACGAAGTCTCGGGTCCAGCCGGCGGGCGGCGGAGTTTCCGGAACGGCGAATGAAACTGTCATTTCGTCTCCGGCCCCCATCACAACCATCGTATCATCGTGGTCGATCAGAAGCGGAGCGACCTGGCCGTAGCGCGTGAAGCGACCGGACATCGCGGGCCACGCCGGTTCGCTGATGACAGCGTCGTAGTCGTAGCCTTCGGGAGCCCGGCCGTTGCGGAACAGAGCATTGTCGCCGTACGTTCGGCGACTGAAGCCTCGATAGTGCAAGTCGGCATCAACCAGCGGGCAGTCGTGAGCGACCGTCGGCGCATCCGGTTCGTCCACGGTGAAGAACGCCTGATCCCAGTAAAGTTCCATGCTGGAGCGAATACGGAATTTCGTTGTGTCGGCATCGACGACGTCCGACAGGTCGATGACCATGGCCTTGGTTTTTCCGCTGGGAAAGCCGATGAATGGCAGGGCCGTCTTCCAGCCGCCGTGTCCGTCCGGAACTTCGATCAGCGGCGGCAGCGGGGGCTGCAGGTCCGCATTTTGTTCGATAGCGAAGTTCAGCGACGTGTCCGTCGGGAAGACCCAGCCTATCAGGAACAGCCGCACTGAACCGGTCGCCGTCGCTTCCGTGCCGTCGGTGGACGTGTCCGGTATCGCCGACGATCCCAGATCGAATTCCATCGTCCATTCATCGACCAGGCCCTGCATGACGCGAGCCTGAAACGCCTGGACGTAGTCGCCATCCTGAGAAGTCAGTCCTGGTAACAGATCGTTGCCGCGGCCGTCAGTGATGCTGACGGGCAGGAGCGGCTTACGAACGGTGTGAATGCGGTGTTCGGCCAGTTGCGGCGGACCGACCTTTTCATTTGTGAAGATGTCGACGTCCGCCGGATGATCGATGGCCGTCAGTTCCACCTGATCGAAGTATGCAGCCTCCCACAATTCCTCAGTCAGTTGCAGCATGTAGCGTCCGTTATTTTCAACAAGAGAACTGCCGGGAATCAGCAGGTTCTCCCATTCGCGCGTGGGAGCCAGTTCGCCGCTGGCCTGGACGAGACCCAATGGCGCGGCCCACAGACAGTCGCTGAAGAACTCGAACCTTTCGCCGGTCCAGGTGTAGATGTAGGGACATGACGTATGAAGGATCTGAGGCGCCAGAATCCCGAGTTTCGCCGTCAGCAGTTCCGGGACAGTGATGTTCTGCGGAATGCCGTCCGTCCAGATCACGCGAATCGCATCAGGGTGACTGCAGGTTCCGAGGCCGATGTGCAGCTTCGGTTCGTTGATGACATGTGCCTGATAATCACTGCCGCAGCGAACTTCGATCACGGCTCCCGTGGCGTGAAGATTCGCACGCTGCGATTGAACCTGCGGGTCGTCCGGTTTTGCACGGCAGACAACAGTGATCCACTGGTTTGTATTGCCGCCGTCGTTGAGCAGGACAGATGCACCGGTGGAACTGCCGGACGCGCCGGCGACGATGATGTCCAGGTCACCGTCGTCGTCGAAATCGGTGGCGGTGACATCGCTGATGCTTTGAAGCGCCGGGCAAAGGGAACTCAGGTCTTCGAACGTGCCGTCGCCGTGGCTTCGAAAAATCTTCACGCCATCGTCCGACCATGCGATCAGGTCGGATCGTCCGTCGTTGTCGATGTCGGCGGTTTGAACTCCGACCATTGCGGACTCCGTCAGCCGAGTTGTCTTCAATTCGGCCAGCGGCGAACCGGCTCCGCCGCGAACGAGTGTCACCGTCAGGCCGCCTGGCCCGGCTGCTGCGACGTCCCAGCCCTGACGATTGTCAAACTGCCCGACCGCGAGCCCTGTTGCTCCGGCAATGCCGTCGAGTCCCGTGCCGGAGGTCTGCCAGCGAAATCTGGCGTGCATCATGTTTTCAACCAGACCACCCTTTGCAGAAGGATCGGCGGGCGCCGCGATGACATCCATTGCCACGTTCCGATCCCAGTCGACTCCTGCCAGGGCGGTGACCGGTTCCGCGGGCAATGCCGCGTTCGGCTTTAAATCGGCAAAGTTTGTTCGGTCAAGATTCTGCCACAGAGTGACGCCGGCGGCCGTGCCGAAGACGAGGTCGAGGTCACCGTCCGCATCCAGATCGGCGGCGGTTGCAGTTCGGACATCGGGAACGTCGGACGTTTGTGGCAGCGGTGTCAGGTGTCGCCGGCCCGATTCATCAGTTTCGTTTCGAAAGACGCGGACACCGGCATCCGTCCACAGCACGACATCAAAATCTGCGTCGTACCAGCGGCGTTCGCCGGCGGGATCGCTGACGATCTTCTGATCACCGTCCCGGTCACGCAGCAGCCGCGGGCTTTTCAGTTCGGACACGTTGCGATCGTCGTCGCGGTCGATATCGGCCAGCAGGAAACCGCGAGCCGGCGGCGTGTCAAGGGGAGCCGACAGCAGCAGTGTCCACGCGGCCTGAAGATCTTCGCCGCGCGACCAGACTTCGAACCGGCCATCGCGTATCACAATCAGGTCATCGAAGCCGTTCAGGTCAAAGTCCAGGCATTGCAACTGAGTAACTCCCGATGGCAGGCCTTCGATCGCCGCCTGAGTGAACGACTTCACGACGGTCTCGGGAACGGCAGCGTCGTCGAGTGCTCCGGCTTCGCGAGCGGCGGCCATGAAGTCGTCGTCGAAATCGAGCAGCACGTATTCCAGCAGGTGCCGATCGACTCGACGCTGATCGATCTGCGTAGCGACTTCCGCGACGATCAGGTTCGACGCCATCATGGCTGGTCCGGTGAGTGCTGCGGGATTATCGGCTGACTTGCCAAGCGCTTTCTTCAGTGTGTCGATCACGTCGACGCGATGACGCTTCTTCACGAGTTCGTTCAGCGGCGCCAGCAATTCCGTCGCGGTTGTCAGAGTGCCCGTGATGCCGGCCGCCGCTTTTCGCGTTTCGTCATCCGGCGAGTTCAGACACACCGCCTGCTTGTGCATCAGCTTCTGCAGAAGCGAAAAGTTCTGCGGAGCCATCTGAAACGTTTGCTGCAGGGTCTGAATCAGTTGCGCGGATTCGGAGTATTCTCGGCTTTGATCCATGGCCAGAGCAACGGCGTAGCGGAAGTCCGGCGCAGCCGGCTGAGCATCCGCTGCCGCCTGCAGCAGTTCGATGGCTGTGCGTGTCTGTTCCGGTTCCTCAGCGGTATGAGCGAGCAGCTTTCCCATCAGCATGTCGGCGAGCGCCCTGTCGTAGTCAGTCTTCGCCGCGTTGCGATACGAACTAACTGCCGCTTGCGCCATTTCGATGGCCGTGTGGTATTCAAGAACTTCGTCCGGAGATCCTGTCGGCTTATAGGGAGCGTCGTTGGCGATGATGCTCAGGACTCGCAGAATTGCCAGGTCGCGTTCCGCCAGCATATTGCCGGGCAGCAGATCCGCCAGTTGCGAGAGCGATGCTTCCGCGTCAGCCCATTCGCTGTTTTCCAGATGAGCGATTCCGCGGTTGCGAAGGCGAATCGCCTGGCGAAATTCGTCGCGAGTCAGATCCGGCTCCGCTGCGACTGCGCCCTGTTGATTGCCGTTGCCGACCGCAGTGCCGCTGCTGTTCGCGGAAGATCCGGCTCCGCCGGAACTAGTGGGTTCATCCGCCGGATCACAGCCGGCAATGGCAATCATTGCGACGGCCAGCGGAAGGATTCGAAACAATGTCGCAGGGGAACTTGATGATGACATCGCAGGCTTCTTTCCGTCCGCAGCGATTCGGTCGACAGTCCGAGAGAAGGTTTCCGTAAGCGTGACTACGAAGACTAACCGCAGCACCGCGAAGGGAAAATCATGGACGGCGCCTGCGAAAACGAAAACAGACCGCGCCGAAGCATCGACGCGGTCTGCTGAGATGTTCCCGACAGTCTGTGGAGCAACGGTTCTGTCGGGACACTTCGAAGGAGTCTGAATCGCGCGCTACCGGTTGTCGCTTTCCGCGACTTCGGTGTCCGGTTCAGGCCGCGATCGCTGTGCGCCGTCCTTGCCAAGCCCCGGACGACCGCCGCGACCCTGGCCTCGTCCGAATCCACCTTCCCGCATGCGTTCCATGATCTGTTTTGTCAGGGATTCGATTTCGGATTTGTCCAGAAGTCCGTCGCTGTTTGCGTCAACGGTATCGAACCGCTGCTTCACGCGTTCAGGAGCTTCGTCTTTGGAAATCTTCCCATCGCCATTGGTATCCGCTTCCATGATGCGGGCCGTCATTTGTTCCGGACGAAATCCGCCAGGGCCACCTGGGCCACCAGGGCCGCCTGCACCAAAACCAGGGCCGCCTCCAAATCCCTGACCGCGACCAAAGGCCGGCCCGCGTCCGAATCCGGGACCACCCGGACCGCCGCCGAAACCCTGACCTTCCGGCGGACCCATGGGACGCAGCTCTTCGCGAGTCAGCTTGCCGTCATTGTTCGCATCCAGCTTCTTCAGCACGACGGCAGCCTGCGCGATTTCCTCGGAAGAAATTTCGCCGTCGCTGTCTGCGTCGAGTGCGGCCAGAACAGGATTGAAACCCAGTGGTCCGCCCGGACGTCGTTCGCCGTCACGCGGACCTCGATCCCGCGGGCGTTCACCATCGCGAGGTCCGCGTTCGCGCGGCGGTCGTTCGCCGTCGCGCCGTTCTTCGGGAGGCCGGTCGCCTTCGGGAGGCTGAGCAATCGCTGCGTTTGCAAAAATCGTCAGTGTCAGTGCCGACATGGCCATCAGGCCGGATGCCAGTTTTCTCATCGTATTTCTCCGCAGATCGGGCTTGATTGGTGTGAAGATTGAACTGAGTTGTCTTGACGCCGATGCGTCGTTCATCCGGATAAGCAGATAAACGTGACTCACCGCGAAAAGTGCCGCGAAAACTGAAAAAGTCCGCCCGCGTTTCTGTAAATGGATGCTGCTGCCGCGGCCCGAGCCTCCGGAGTTGACTCGGCGAACAGTCCGCGATCGCAGCCGGCCGCGAACAGTCCGCCGGCTGCGATCGCTGAGCGAAGCGACAACCGGTGACCGGGGAGCATTCACGTTCCGGTTCTCACAAACTTCTGACACACTTCTTACAGTCGTCTGACCACCTGCCTGGAAAAGCCGCGTCTAATACGCAGTGTCGAAAACAATCTCGACTTCCACAGAACTACCAATGGAGACGAATGATGAAGGCGTTAACACTGACTCTGGCGGCTGCGATGATCTGCAGTTCGATTCCCATGTCTGCGCAGGCGGCATCGGATCAGGTGAAACTGGATGTCACTCCCGTGCGGGGTGTCCTGAAGGCGGGCGATAAACAGACAACCTGGATTCGGGTCGGGCTGGAAGGCTTCCAACTGGAATCCGAAAAGCAGCGACCTCCGGTAAACCTGGCGATTGTGCTGGACAAGTCCGGATCGATGCAGGGCGACAAGATTCAGCAGGCCATCAACGGTGCGATCGACGCGCTGAGCCTGCTGGGACCGAACGATATTGTCTCGGTCATCACCTATGACTCCACCGTCAACGTTCTGGTCCCGGCGACGAAGCTGACCGATAAGGAATCCGTCGCCGCCGCGATTCGCGGCATCACGGCGGGAGGCAACACGGCGCTGTTTGCCGGAGTCAGCAAAGGCGCCGCGGAAGTCCGCAAGTTCCTGGAAAAGGAACGAGTCAATCGGGTGATCCTGTTGTCGGACGGCCTGGCCAATGTCGGACCGTCGGCACCCGGAGAACTGGGAGCACTGGGAGCAACGCTGCTGGAAGAAAACATCAGCGTGTCAACGCTGGGTCTGGGACTGGGCTACAACGAAGACCTGATGGTTGCGCTGGCGGCCAAAAGCGGCGGAAACCATCAGTTCATTGAAAAGGCGACCGAACTGGCGGACATCTTCCGTCGAGAATTTGACGATGTGCTGTCCGTGGTCGCGCAGGAAATCGACGTGAAGATCACGATTCCGGAGGGAATTCGTCCGGTGCGTGTTCTCGGCAACGAAGCTGACATCAACGGCCAGCAGATTGTGATCCGCATGTCTCAGATCTACAGCCGACAGAACAAGCACGTGGCGGTGGAGGTCGAAGTCCCGGCTTCGGAAGCGGGCGGCAAACTGGATCTGGCGACAGTGTCTGTTTCGTATGCCAACATGAAGACTCACGAGTCCGATCATCTGTCCGGCAGCACCGCCGTGAAGTTCAGTGCTTCGGCTGAGGATGTGGAAAAGAGCCTGAACAAAGACGTGCTGGCTGATGTTGTTGCTCTGGTTTCCAGCGAACAAAGCAAGCTGGCGACCATTCATCTGGATAACGGGGACTTCGCGGCGTGTCGCCAGGTGCTGAAGGACAACGTTGACTTCCTGAATACGAATGCCCTGCTGTGCCCGACCGATGATCGCCTCTCAATCCTGGCGACAATCAACAGTTCGCAGCTGCGGCAACTGGAGGGCGTCAACGACAAGGCAGCTCCGGCCGCGAACGAATACCGCAAGGCTCAGCGAGCGTTGTCGTTCAGCGTTGATCAGCAGCAGGAAATCGCCCCGGCTCCGGCACCGGCCCCCGCGCCGTAGACCCGGACAACCGCCCGGTCGTACAACGAAAGCCCGGCATGACTCTCATGCCGGGCTTTTCATTTCTGCAGCCGAAAGGACAAAGCCGACCAGGCTACTATGCGCCGCGGATACTGCTGTCCGAACCCGTGAATTCGATCGGTCGCACACGAAACGAGAGACAGCGCACGTTCGTCCCGGGGTTTCCGGCTGATCCGGTTTGGTGAATTCGCAGTCAACTCGGGACGGCTGAACTCCGAACCCGCCGGCGGAAACCCGCTACACTTCATGGCCGATGAAACTTCGATCTCTGATTCTGATCCTGATGATTGTCCTGCTGCCGCTGGCGCTGCTGACCGTGGCGGTCGTGCGGCTGGCAAGCGGTGAACAGGCGATGGTGCGACAGCGATTCCGCGAACTGATGGAACAGCGGCTGCACGATATCAACGGCAACATCGTTCGCACGTTTGACGACATCAGCCGGAAGATGCAGGGGGTTACGGAAATCGATGACTTCGATGTCGACAGTCTGCGACAGCGAAACCGCAGGGAACCCGGAGTGCTGCAGTTGTTTGTGATTTCGGAATCCGGTCAGTTGCTGTATCCCGATCCAAGTCAGCCGCTGAACAGCACCGAACAGAACTTTCTGCTGCACACGGCCAGAATGTTTACCGGCCAGGATCTGAGAGACGCCGTTCTGCAGCAGAACGGCGCCGAAGAACGTCTGCCCTCGATAAGCAATCGCATGGCGACGGTTCCGCAATCGGAATCCGACGCTGTCCAGCAGGCCGTTCTGCCGCCGGTCCGTGGAGCGTCCAGCGGCTGGTTCGTCTGGTACTGGGACCGGGGATTGAACCTGATCTACTGGCAGCAGCGACCTTCGGGCCGGATCGTGGGAGCGGCATTGGAACGTTCGCGCTGGATTGCTGATCTGATCGCCGACCTGCCGGATACGGCGTTGTTCGCGTCCGCTTCGAACTCAGACGACGCACATGCCCCGGAACCGCTGGAGTCCCGCATTCGTCTGATGAACGCATCCGGCGAGACCGTGTATCAGTGGGGTCGGTTTGAAGCGGCGGACGATGACGAACCGTTCTGCGAAATTCCGGTGACCGCTCCGCTGGCGTCCTGGCGGCTGCAGTGTTTCGTTCCCGAACGGCAGCTTGCCGTCACCGGGCGGAGCGCGTATGCGGGACTGTTTGCGGGACTGGTCGCCGTCGCCGCGGCACTGACCGCGATGGCGTTTGTGCTGTACCGCGACTACTCCCGCGACATGCGGGAAGCCGCGCAGCAGGTCAGCTTCGTCAACCAGGTGTCTCACGAACTGAAAACGCCGCTGACGAACATTCGACTGTACGCCGAACTGCTGGAGACGGATCTGGAATCGATTCCGGCCGCCGATGCGGAACGCCCGCGAGACCGGCTGAATGTGATTCTGTCCGAAGGGCAGCGACTCAGCCGGCTGATCGGCAACGTACTGACATTCGCCCGGCAAAAGCGCCGGACACTGCAGCCGCAGCCACGGACCGAATTGCCCGACGATGTGATTCGCAAGGTCGTCGAACGTTTCCAACCGGCCCTGGACGAAGCCGGAATCCGCGTCCAACTGAATCTGGCGGCCAGCGAGTCTGCCGAATTCGACCCGGACTTCCTGGAACAGATTCTGGGCAACCTGATCAGCAATGTGGAAAAGTATGGGCATGCCGGCGGCGTCCTGCGGGTCTTCAGTTCACGGTCCGGGGATCGAATAACGATTGACGTGGAAGATGCCGGACCGGGAATCGAAGTGTCCCGCCGTGATGAAGTGTTTCGTCCGTTTTCACGTCTGTCGCGAAGTGTCAGCTACGCAGCGGGGACCGGCATCGGACTGTCGATCGCCCGCGAACTGGCGCGACTTCACGGCGGCGACATCGTGCTGGTTGATTCCGAATGCGGCTGCCGGTTTCGAGTCAGCCTGCAGTGCAGCGGCTGACACCGGCGCGTTGACAAACCTCAAACCCCCAACACTCGACTCTCAACTCTCGACTCTCGACTCTCAACCGCCCCGCAAGTCCTGGATTCCGAGTGGCACAGCATGAAGATTCTGATCGCCGAAGACGACCGCTTCACTCGTGACGGACTGGTCGAAGTTCTGCAGACAGAAGGTTACGACGTCATCGCGTCTGCCGATGGCGCGACCGCTCTGCAGGAGTTCCGGGCACACCGGCCGGACTTTGTCTGCCTGGACATCATGATGCCCCGCCAAAGCGGGTACGAAGCGTGTCGCGCCATTCGCAGCGAAGCGCCTGACGTGCCGATTATCTTCATCAGCGCAAAAGCGGAAGAGGTGGATCGTCTGGTGGGGTTTGAACTGGGAGCGGACGATTTCATCGCGAAACCGTTCAGCGTCCGGGAAGTGCTGGCGCGTGTGCGAGCCGTCGCGCGGCGCTGCTGTGCCGCGAAGCCGGATCCGCCCGCCGAATTTCAAATGGGCGATCTGAAAGTGCTGCCCGCGGAACTGCGAGCGCGACGCGGCGATGAAGTGATCGAACTGAGCCCCCGCGACGTAAAGATTCTGCAGTTGCTGTTCGATCATCAGGGGCAGGCGCTGGATCGCAACACGATCTTTCGTCACGCCTGGGGCGAAGATTATTTCCCGAACAGCCGCACTCTGGACCAGCACATTTCGCAGCTCCGGAAACGTGTCGAAACGGACCCGAGAACTCCGCGGCTGGTCACAACAGTCCACGGCGTCGGATATCGGTACGACCCCGTGACGACGGATCATCAACAGCTATAGCAACAGCGCCGACGACGGGTCAGGGCGTGGTGGCAGGGCAGTGCAGGGCACGTCAGCGCTGTCGCCGGCCATTTCTCCGGCCGAACCGCCGGACGGGTCTACGGCAGACCCTTGAGGAAGTCGTCCAGTTCGCTGTCGTCCGACCGAATGGTGGACCGGTCATCGTTATCGAACCAACTGCCGGTCACTCCGTCTTCGTCTGCGATATCGACGATTTCGTCATCCGCGAGTTCGGCGATGTCCAGAACATCGTCGTCATCGGCATCGTGAACGTCGACAACTTCGGCGTCTTCAACGACTTCAACGTCATCGACAACGACGACATCGCCTGCGTCGTCCACCACTTCGATGTCGTCCAGTACTTCGACATCGGGCGCGTCGGCTGACTGCGCGGCGAACGTACTGCCGATCCCCGCGTCCGACAGGGTTTCCGGCTCCTCATCGGAATCAAATCCCATTGCGGATTCGCGTGCCGCGGCGCGGCGGCCCAGATCGACGATCTCCATTTCGGAATCCAGAACTTCCGGCATCCGATCGGGACCGGGACCGGCTTTGGTCTGGACGTCGGAGTCGTATCCGGCGGTCGGTTCGTCTTCTTCGGCGGACGGTCCGGCGTGTTCCACAGCCAGATCCATCGGCGAAGAAACCGCGGCATTCGATGCGTCGGGAAGCTGATCGCTGGAGAAAGACGTCCTGGCGGTGGCCGACTGGTCATTATCCGTCAGCATGGTTTCGTCAGACGCTTCGATCTTCAGAAAACCGGAAGACGCCGCGGCCACCTTTGACTGGATCCGAGTGATAAATCGAATCGGTCCGACGGCGATGGACATTCCGTCCCGCAGCATGTACCGCTTTCCGGCCGTGATGCGCTGACCGTCGATGAAAGTTCCGTTGCTGCTTTCCAGATCGGTGATCGACGCAGCGTCTCCTCCCACACGAAGAAAGCAGTGGCGACGGCTGACCTGTGGTGCCGACAATCGCAGATTACACTCCGCGCCTCGACCGATCACAATGTCATGTCGTACCGTGACTCTCTTGATGTTGGAGGGCTGATCCTGCAGCTCCAGCACAACTTTCATTGCCGAGATCTCCGGTTGTCGCGACGCATGCGGTCGCCACGGGTTGGAACAGTCACGCCATCGCAAGACCACGCCGCGCACCCGCCGGAATTCTGTTTCCCGGCTGTCACAGAATTCAAAACGAGTGAGCGCGCTGACGTCGAAAGGTCGGCGATTCATCGCCGCAGACGTCTCGATGTGAATACACCAGTGTAACTCTAGCCTGTCAAATTGAAGCCACACCTGCAAGGTGAGACCAGAAAAATGCAGGGGAAATCACGGGAACCTGCAGCATTTGCGGCTTTGTCGGCTCAAGCAGGATCGGTTGGCGTTCCCGTCCGGCGTGACTTTGCCTGACTGCCGGATCGTCCGCCGAAGGTCGCTTCCCGGTACCCGGCCGGTCGCTTTCGGCACCGTTCATTCGCCCTTGGGACAGGCTGCAAATCGCACGTTGCAAATCGCACGTATTGTCCGGAAAAAACCGGATTGTCGGGAATTCACGCGGGAAGCGACCGGCTGACCGCTGTCGGCTGCTAGAATTTCGCCCGCGCTGCGCGACCCGCCGCCGGAAATAATCTCCCGATTCGAGCCGGCTGGAAGTCGCTGTCCACCCGGATCGGCATCCGGAAGGCGCAGCCCGGACGCACCCGGCACCGATCGGCGGCTATCATGGTGCAATCCTTCACACTGCGAACGACTCACTCCAAGAGCCGTACTGATGACATTCAACTGGGAAGCCTTTACCAAAGACACCGTCACTTCGGCAGAAGTCCGACTGCTGGGAACCGTGGACGTTCCGTCCGTGCTGGCTCTCCAAAAGCTGATGGTTCACGAAGTCCGGCAGCAGAGCCGCATCAGCGCGGCCGTGCTGATCTGCGAACATCCGCCGGCGATTTCCGTCGGCACGGACGGCAACCTGCTGGAACTTCCCGAAGACCGACGCGAGCTGGAATCGAAGCTGCTGGCCGTTCACAAAGTCAAACGCGACGGTCACGCCGTTCTGCATCAGCGCGGGCAGCTTGCCGCGTATGTGATTGTCTCTCTGCACGAATGTGAATACGGTGAGCAGGAGTTTCGCTGGCGGCTGCAGGAAGCAATGATCCGCACATGCCGCGATTCGCAGGTGAACATTCAACGCGACGCCAACGATCCCACCGCGCTGTTCGGACGTCACGGAGCCGTCTGCGAAATCGGGATCCTGGTGGACAACGCGGTGACCTGTTTCGGATCGTTTCTGAACGTCGCCTGTTGTCTGAATGAAGCGCGCCAGTATGGGCGCGGACTGCTGGGACAACGGGTCTCATCGCTGAGCGCTGAACGCGTGCGACCCGCGATCATGCCGCAGGTCCGCACGTCGCTGATTCATCACATCTGCGAACAGATCGGGTATCCGGAATACCATGTTCACACCGGCCATCCGTTCCTGAAGAGAACTCGAAAGCTGATCCATGACAAGTTTGCCGATCATTGACGCTCCGTCGCCGCAGCAACCGGCGCGTCGGCTGCCGAGATGGCTCAAACGTCCCCTGCCGCAGCCCGGCATGGCCTACACGGATTCCGTTATTCACGACCTGGACCTGGAAACCGTCTGCGAAAGCGCGAAGTGCCCCAACCGCACGGAATGCTGGAGCCAGAAGACGGCGACCTTCATGATCGGCGGCAACGTCTGCACGCGACCCTGCGGATTCTGTTCCGTGCCGAGGGGCAGGACCGAACCGCTGTCGATTGATGAACCCGATCGCGTCGCCGAAGCCGCTGAACGACTGGGACTGAGCTACGTTGTGCTGACTTCCGTCACGCGAGACGACCTGGCAGACGGAGGCGCCGAGCACTGGTACCAGACAGTACTGGCCGTTCGACGCCGCACCGGCGCTCGAGTCGAAGTTCTGACACCCGACTTCCTGGGAAACCGAGCGGCCATCAGCCGCGTCGTCGAAGCACAACCGGACGTATTCAACCACAACACCGAAACGGTTCCCCGCCTTTATCACCGAGTCCGCCGCAATGCCGACTATCAGCGGACACTGGACCTGCTGAAACAGGTCAAACACGAAGCGCCGGACGTGCCGACCAAGAGCGGTCTGATGCTGGGACTGGGCGAAACGCGCGACGAACTGCTGGACGTCTGCGCCGACCTGCGATCCGCGGGCTGCGACATGATTACGCTCGGCCAGTACCTCCAGCCGACACCGCAACACCTGCCCGTCGACCGCTACGTTCCGCCGGAAGAATTTGACGAAGTGGGCGATCTGTGCCGCAGTCTCGGGTTCCGCATGGTCGCCAGTGGCCCCTTCGTCCGCAGCAGCTACCACGCCGGCGAAATGACCGACCACCTCGACACTGACGGTCAACCGGCGACGATGAACGCGTGGTGATCGCACTTCGTTCTTAGTACTGGCGCAGCGACCGTAGGCCAACACGGAACGTTCGCCTATGCAACAGATGCAAAGTCAGTGGGTGGCTTGATCAGTTTGCGCGGGATTTGGTGATCCCTGCTCTGTCCCTCGACGGCATGTCGCCTGCCGCACTCGGCTGAAACGTGTCGTCTTTTTCATACAATGTGTCTGAATACAATTTTCTCAAATTGTCGCTTGGCGGGTTTGTGTTCTTGGGGGGGCAGTAGAATCCGCTGCGCAGTGCCGCTTCTGTTCGACTGAGATAAGGACCGTGGTATGCGACGACGACTCAGAAGGGTTTCGATCCAGCGAGGCAAAACAGGTTGCCGAACCGGCGTGACGATCGTCGAAGTCCTCATTGTGGTGGCGATTATCAGCATCCTGGTCGCCATCCTCTTGCCTGCGGTTCAGCAGTCAAGGGCAACCGCTCGAAAGGTGCAGTGTGCTGATCGGCTGCGGCAGATCGGTCTGGCGATTCACAATTTCGAAAGTACCCATCACGAATTGCCTGGTGGGATCAAGTGGCGAATTCAGCTTCTGCCATATCTTGACCAGCAACCTCTTTACGACCGCCTTCAGGGGTATTTCGACAGACTGCCGAATCAGACTCCAAAGCTGGCTGCATGGCGGCTGACCAGCGGGATTCCTGCCTTCATATGCCCTGCTGATCTGCACGCAGATCGAGAAATCGTCAGCTATTACGGCAACATGGGACGTGCCTTGGAGAAATGGGGGTTTGACGGCGTGATCGTTCCGCCGCTGGGGCCCGGATTCTATTACGGCGCGATCAACGTGCCGCACACCCAGGGGGCGGTGCGCCTGGCAGACATCACTGACGGGCTGTCGAACACGGTCGCTGTCAGCGAAGCGATTTCCGGACAACGACCGGGACCGTCATCTGTTCGAGCTGATAATGTGTCACGGCTTCAGTTCCTCAGAACGTTTTGGCAAACCGGTCCAGATCTGCCGACCGACGCGAGCTTCGAAGATCGCCTTCAATACTGCAAGACGGCTAGGGAAAGGGGAGCTCCATCTGCTGGCGGAGAACGGGGCTGGGATGCCTGGCCGATCGTGGAAAACGACGGAAGCATCAGTCTTGGCGCGATTATTCATGGCTGGGCCTACGACCATGCCCTGGTGCCGAATTCGCCGAGCTGCGGCGGAAGTTATTGGGGGTTCTATTCTGCGACCAGCCTGCATTCCGGCGGAGTAAATGCACTGCGGTGTGACGGCTCCGCAGCGGCGTTTAGCGAATCCGTCGATCTCGGCGTCTGGCGCGACTTGGCCTCACGAAACAGAGGAATCAACTGATAACAAGTAACAAGACAGCTGCAGTCAGCCTGTGCTGCACCTCACGAGTCTGCCGTTTACCGCGATAGCGGAATTCCATTTGTCAGTCCTAACCAAGAAAGGGTTCGTCAATGTCAGGGCAGTTCCGTTTTTTCCGAAAGCGAACACTGCGGGTGACCGCTGCGGTAGGTGTGATGCTTGGGGCCGCTGGCTTCGCCGACACTCTAGAGTCGCCGTCTGATGGAGAGGGTTTCACCATCCCGAACTCGGGTGTGCCGACTACGTCATCGGGGTTGGCGGCAGCATCTACCTATCGAGTGGATTTGCGGATTCAGGTCGGCGGGGCTTTTGCGACCATGGGCTCGACGGAAACATTTCAAGGCCCCGATGTGCATCATGAGAACGTAGAAGTGGAGCACAATCCAGGTCCAGGCTCCCATGCCGGGCGGGCTCGGTTGATGAAGTACGCGATGATGGGCGGTTGGAGCGAAGTCGATGTTCACGCAGTCGCGTGGATTGGTCAGTCTGCGGGACCGCCGAATTGAGAACTCCAAGCAGCAGTGGTTCAAAGATTGTCCGGTGACTGCCGTGTCCTTTTTTGATGGCTTCGACATCGCAACACCGACTCAATCTTCCCGGATCTGACTGAATCCAAGGAGTTGAAGTGCCCTGCACGCGACCGTTAATTGCACTCACGGTTTTGCTGTTGGTCGTCGCAGCCGCATGGCTTTTGATGCAACCTGTTGACGAAACGCGGCGATGGCGCGAGCCGGAAGCACTCGACGTGACGACTGCGGAGAACGTTCTCCAGAGGTTCCCCGCAGTCCGTCATACCGATCCCGGCGGAAACTGGGTCATCCACGCGGCGGGGACTGTGGCAACTGATCGTGCCGGGAGCGTCGCGTGGTCCGCACCGGGATTGGGCAGCTTTCTGATCATTGATCCGTCGCCGAATTCTCGAAAGTTTTCGAAGTTGTTTGTTGACGCAATCGCTGATCCGGGAGGGCGACATGTAAACCTGGGCCGCGGTCGGGCGAAATTTGCATGGCGGGACAGTGATTTGTACGTCTCGTGTGAAGTTGAATTGGGCGGCGTGATCTCAACGAACGGTACGATCGGATTGTTGCTCACAATGTACCCTCCGGACTCAGGGACTCCCGTGATTGTTGGCGAGTACGTCTTCAACGGAAAGCTCGTCCACAGAAAAAAACGACTGCAGAGCGGATCCACGCGTTAGCTGCGCGGTCCTAACACCGGACATCTCAAAAAGCTATGCTGCTCGCTGCCGCTGGTGAGGATGTCGGCCCAAAGTGGTGTCCGCGAATGATGCTTGCTGTCGAAACATCCGGGGCTGAAGGTTCGATCGCCTTGTCCGACGGACAGGACTTGATCGAAGAACGTCTGCTGCAGACGACGGGCCGTCGCCATGCTCAGACGCTCGTGGCCGAAGTGGATGGACTGCTGAAGGAGCATTCTTTGTCGCCGAGTGACATCGAATGTGTCGCCGTCAGTGCCGGACCAGGCAGCTTTACGGGGCTGCGAGTCGGTGTTGTGTTCGCCAAGACGTTCGCCTGGATCAATGACGCCCGACTGGTTGCCGTCGACACGCTGCAGGCGATTGCTCAGCGAGTGCCGGCCGAATTCACCGCGTCACGTGTGACAGTTATCAGCGACGCTCAGCGCGGCGATGTCTTCGTCAATGACTATGAATGGGACGCAGATGCCGCGATCCGGCAGCCGGCCGGCAGTGTTCGCATCGAGCCGTTGGCTGCTGTCGTGAGTTGCGGAACTCTGGTCACCGGCCCGGGACTGACGAAGTTTGCCGCAGAATTTCCGTCAACGGCGTTGCTGGCGAATGAATCGCTCTGGCAACCGCGAGCCTCCGCGGTCGCCGAAATCGGCCGTTACCTGCTTCAGCAAAGCCAATTCGCCGATCCTCACACATTGGAGCCCCTGTACATCCGTCGCAGCTACGCCGAAGAGAAATCCGCGGGTGGCTGACGGCGCTGCACTTGGCGAACCACGAAAAGCGAGGACCACGCAGAACGCGGTCGCAGGTTCGCTGGCGCGCTTTGCAACTGCCGCTGACGGTCTGAGAAGAATCCCGCCGCGGATCTTTGAAATTCGCGGGCTCGCCATATCCTTCCGTCTCTGCAGTGCATTCCGTCATCCAACTTCCTTGACGCAACCGATCCCGCCATGCCCGTGACTCGTATCAACGCACTTTTCCTTGCCGCTCAACCGGAATCCTCCGTCACGGTGAAGGGCTGGGTTCGGTCTCGGCGGGATTCGAAGGGCGGCTTTTCGTTTATTGAACTGAACGACGGAAGCTGCATGGGCAATTTGCAGATCGTCGTCGACGCGTCGGTGCCCGGCTACGAGGACACGATCCGGCGAGTGACCACGGGAGCCAGCATCGCTGTCGACGGAACGGTGAAGGAATCTCCCGGCAAGGGACAGCGCATCGAACTTCACGCGACGACACTGACGGTGCTGGGTGAAGCCGATGCCGCGGAATTCCCGCTGCAGAAGAAGGGCCACAGCTTTGAATTTCTGCGCGAGATCGCTCACCTGAGACCTCGCACGAACACGTTCGGAGCCATCGCGCGAGTTCGCAACCGCATCAGCCGGTCGATTCACGATTTTTTTCAGACACGGGGATTCCTTTACATCAACACGCCGATCATCACAACCAGCGACTGCGAAGGCGCGGGTGAGATGTTTCAGGTCACAACGCTGGACCTTGCGAAACTTGCAGCGGCGAAAACCGAGATCGACTTCAAGCAGGATTTCTTCGGCAAACCCGCGTCGCTGACCGTCAGCGGCCAACTGGAAGCGGAAATCTTCGCCACGTCGCTGGGCGACTGTTACACCTTCGGACCGACGTTTCGGGCGGAAAACAGCAATACAACGCGCCATCTGGCCGAGTTCTGGATGGTTGAACCGGAGATGCCGTTTTACGGACTGACCGACAACATGGATCTGGCCGAATCGTTCATTAAGACAATCATCAGCGACGTGCTGACTCACTGTGGCGACGATATGGAATTCTTCAACCAGCGCATCGACAAGACTGTCCTGGAGACTCTGGAGAACATCCGCGGTCATGAATTCATTCGTCTGCCGTACACTGAAGCTGTCGAGTTGCTGAAATCCAGCGGGAAGAAATTCGAATATGCCGTTGAATGGGGACACGACCTGCAAAGCGAACACGAACGCTTTCTGACAGAGGAGCATTTCCGGCAGCCGGTGATCCTGTTCGACTATCCTCGCACCATCAAACCGTTTTACATGCGCTGCAACGACGACGGCAAAACCGTGCGAGCGATGGATGTACTGGTTCCGCGAGTCGGAGAAATCATCGGCGGCAGCCAGCGCGAAGAGCGACTGGACGTGCTGCTGCAGCGGATCGAAGAATGCGGCATGAATCCCGCCGACTACTGGTGGTACGTGGAGCTGCGCAAGTACGGCACCGTTCCTCACAGCGGTTTCGGCCTGGGACTTGAACGAGCCGTGCAGTTGATCACCGGCATGACAAACATCCGCGATGTGATCCCCTTCCCGCGAACTCCCGGTCACGCCGACTTCTGACGGGAATCATCCGGCACACAGATCCCGGCGACCGGCACAGAACCAGCCAGCCGCGCAGCGGCACGTCAAACGAAACATGACTTGCGAGAAGCAGGCCTTGTAAGGCGGTTCGGGTGAAGCAGAGTCCTCCGCCGCGGGAAGATTGCCCCGCGGCGAAGGAAATCGCGGTCCGGGTTAGTCGTCCAGCAGCAGCCGTTCTTCCAGAGAACTCAGACCGGCATCTGCGTCGAGTAACGCGCCAAAATTGCGAGCGGCGTAAACGTAATCCAGCACGTTGACGACTCCGTCACCGTTGACGTCCGCTTCCGGGTCGTTGCGGTAAATCAGTGCCCTGCGGATCTTCATCAGATCGTCGATGTCCGCGTCACCGTCGCCATCCGCGTCACCCTGAATTCGGTGGAACGTCCGCGTGGATTCAAACGAGGCGTTGTTATCGAGATCAAACTGCAGTTCATAGATCCCGTCGGCGGTCAGTCCGGCCGTCCCCAGCCCGATCGTGACCGTTCGTCCGACCAGTGAGATCGTGGCGGTCGAAAGATCAATCACCGTGGTCCCGGTTCCGTCCAGACCGGTGTTGACCAGCCGGACGCGGGAAGAGCCGGTTGCGACACTGTCGATCAGCTCCTGCAGATCGGAACTGTCGCTGAACGTGACTGTGAGCGTGTTGACAAAGGACCGCTGAGCGGCACCGTTCTGTACGTCAAAGTCAACGATCTCCGGTACCGGTGGCGGGGTGATGCTGTAGTCGACGCCTGTCAGCGTGATGTCCAGCGGAGCGTCCGGCGCTGCTTCGACGTTGCCACTGTTGTCGGTGGCCACGGTGAAGAAACGGTAGTCGTGGGTTCCGGGAACTGCAGCAGCCTGAACCGTGCCCGGACTGTTTCCTCCGACCGTTGCGACAACGACCGGCATGTCGGAATCGACCTGCATCCAGACACTGAATTCCCGGATGCTGCCGCCGATGTCCGTGCCGCTGTAGTCGACGGCGAAGGTTCCCGACGCGTTGTCGAATGTCACGCCGTCGACCTGCGATTGCGGAGCGTCCACGTCCCGGAATCGATACAGAACGTCGGCATGCGGACCTTCGATGCTGTCTTCTCGATTCCCCGCGAAGTCAACGGCGACGCTGTAGAACTGATACGTTGTGTTGCTGTCTCCGCTAAAGGTCGTCGATGCTTCAAACGTACCGGCAACGGATCCGGGAACCGCATCGATCGTCGTGAACAGCGAATACCCGCCGGTCAGGTTTGTCCGGACGTAGATTTCAAACTGCGCGATTCCGGAAGGTACCGTTCCGAAGTCGCGTCCCGTGACCTCGATCGGTAAGTCCTTCGTGGTCACGAAGATTGAACCACTTCGCCTGACCTGGCTCCGCGGGGCCGCCGAGTCGCTGAAGTCATCGTTCAGAATGGTCGATGTCGCCGCCGCTGTCGCGATGGTAGCACCTGCCGACGGATTGCTGAGCGTCACCGTGAAATCTTCGTCAGGTTCGAAGGCCATATCGCCCTGAACCATGACACTGATAGTCTTTGAGAACTCACCGGGCGCGAAGTTGAGAGTGCCTGCGGGGAGGCTGCCGCCGTCGAAGTCGGTGCCGTCCGCCTGAGTGCTGCTCACCGCCCAGTCGACCGTGGCGCCGCTGTCGGCCAGCGGTGTGCTGGTGGCCGGACCCGGCATCGTGATCAGCCACAGAGCATCGCCCGTGCCGCCCGCAACTCCCGTGCTCGCCGGATGCTGGATGCTGATGATGAACTGGTTCGGATTCACCGGACTGAAGATCATCCCCGTGATTTCCGCGCCCGGAACACTGTGACTGAGCACATGATCCAGAGATTCCGCGACACCATCGCCGTCCGTGTCACGCAGCAGGAACACATCCCCGCCCGGAACCCCGTTGGTCGTCGTGTTCGCCTGGTCTTCGATCACATACACGTTGCCCTGAGCGTCGATCGCCAGGTTGTCCGGGGACGCCAGAGTCGCCGTCGTGCCCGCGTAGCCCGCGTTGAACGGTGTGGCATTGCTGGCCATCAGCCGAATCTCGGCGTTGTCCGCGTCGGTCAGCTCCAGGCTGTACACCGAGTGCGTACCCGTCACCGTAAAGTAGATCACCGGATTGCCGTTCGACAGAAAACCGAATTCCAGGTCCTCCGGACGATTGAAGCCCGTGCCACCCACTTCATCGGCCGCCGCCCGGCCGCCACGGCTGGTGAAGTCGAACGGATCGCTGGTCATGCCGGCTGCCGCTGCTGTGCCGTCCGCATTCGTGATCGGCACCCATGTCGCATGCCCCACCGCAGCGTCACCGGCCGCGTCCGCTTTCAGCACGAACGTCTGACCGGAGCTCAGATCGCCGATCGTGGTCGGAACGAACTTGTAGATCGAACCGCTGCTGTTCTCGTCCACGAAGTACAGGTTGCCGTCATTGTCGAACTTCAGGCCTTCGTGAGACACCGATGGAATCGCCGTCCGGTGAATCGCGGTGAACTCGTCGGACCGGACACGGCCTTCGTCGGATCTTCAATTTCGAACAGACGACCCAGACCGCTCCATTCCTCCGCCACGACCAGATTCCCCGTCCACGGATTCCAGATCGCCGGATCCAGTGCCCCGAAGTCGTTCGAAAAGTCGCCCGACGCTCCGTTGCCGTCGCCCTGGAACATCCGCACCGTCAGACCCGTCGTTGTGTCGAACCGTGACACGCCCGCACCATACTGGGTTTCGTGCGGAATGAAGATGTAACGGCCGTCCGGACTGAACGCCGACATGTCCCACATGCTGCCCACATCGTTCAGCGACGAAACCCGCACCGTGCTCTGAGACCCATCCGACTCGATGTCCTTCAGACTCGTCAGCTTCACCGCCGTCCAGCCCGCCGGAACCACGAACGAACCCGTGTCCTCGTCCGTCAGATCCGAGATCGGAGCCGACTCCTGCAGCGGACCGAAGTTCAGCACGCCCGTCGGATCACCACTGCGCGTCACCGTGAACGTAAACTCCGTCGTCCCGCTGTTCCCTTCCGCCAGTGACCCCTGATCCGAAACGATGCTCAACGATGTGTCGTCGTTCTGTATCACTCCCGCACCGCTGATTCTTCCGGCGACGGCGGCGGACGGACTGCTGAGGTTTACATGGAACAGTTCATTCAGTTCCACGATCGTGTCACCAATCACAGTAACAACGATGTTCTTGCTGGTTTCGCCGGGTGCAAACGTCAGAGTTCCGCTGGCCGCCGCGTAGTCCTCACCGGCCACGGCAGATCCGTCGGCGGTCGCAAAATCCACCGCCACCGTCAGGGCACTCGGAGCCGACAGCGTCACGACGAATGTCGCGTCAACTGTGCCCGAGTTCCCTTCCGCGACGGTCGCATCGCTGATCGAGACGGCGGGCAAATCGATCTCCAGTACCTGCAGTGTGTTGCTCACTTCATTCGTGACCAGCAGCAGCGGGCGGCCAGTCGGACTGTCTGCTGCCTGAACAACATGCAGACCTTCCGGGCTGATGTGTCCGTCAACCTGCAGATACTGCACAAAGGCCGGAGCTGCCGGGTTGGTCACGTTAAACACCATCACTCCGCCGCCGGCCCGTTCCAGACCGACAAAGGCGTAGGTCTGATCGCCGATCTGAGCAACTGTGACGCCTTCCGGTTCGGCTCCTTTGTTGTCGCTTCGCGTGTCGAAATCCGCCGGACTGCCGTTGTTTGCGTTGAACAGACTCGGTGTCTGGCTGGCGGTCACTCGCGCGATCATGTCACCGCTGTCGAAGATCAGATTTCCGCCGGCATCAAAGATCGAGAACGACCGTGCTCCGTAAGTGAACAACTGGTCGTAGTCACCGTCGCCGTCGGTGTCACCGTCGATGGTGGAAATATCGATCCGGCCGAGAGCTTCGTCCTGCTGCAGCGCGGCGGCGTTTGGAAACGCCGTCGGATCCAGCGTGACGTTCTTGATCCGCTCGTTTTCGCCGCGGTCATCGCCTTCGTTGGCGGTGATGTAATACGTCTGGCCGCCGATCGAAAAGGACGCAATGCCGTCCGGCAGCCGCAGGCCGAATACAGGCCACTGCTGAATATTGATCATGCCGTCGCGATCGCTGGCGTCCAGGCCATTGCCCGGCAGCGAATGATCCTTGACACCCAGCGGCTGCAGATCCGTCAGTGCTGCCGAAGCGATATCGACAACCGCAACGGCATTGTTTTCCTGCAACGTCACAAAGGCGGTTGTGCCGTCGTCAGAGACAGCGATGTACTCCGGTTCAAAATCAGCGGAAGCGGCAACACCGGGAAAGATGCGGATTCCCAGCGCGCGAAGTGCCACTTCGGTACCGTCAAAGACGGTAAAGTCCACATGACTAGCTGTGGCCGAAGCCGGTCCACCGCTCAAATCGATGATGCTGATCATTCCTGCCGGATCTGTGGCTCCCGGCTCGCCTTCGTCCGCAACAAGAATTTTCGAGCCATCCGGAGTGAAGGTCAGCATGTCCGGAAGAGCACCCACCGTGACTCCGCCGAGCAGATTGCCATCCGTGTCCAAAAACAGAACCCGGCCGGGATTCTGAGAGGTCACGTCCGGGACAGCGATCGCCACCAGACCATTGTGAACAGCAACACTTGTCGGTGCTGGCTGAGTTGCCAGCGAACCGGTCAGCGACGTTGGATCAATCGTCGCGATCAGTGTCGGAACCGCCGGATTGCTGAGATTGACAATCTGCAGACCGATCGGAGTTGTCACGAAGGCTCGCGCTGTGCCCGGATCGAAGTCGCTGATTTCCGCTCCGGCCAGCGTCGCGGTTCCAATCTGGCTGAGCGTGATTTCTCCTGTACCGACCGGAGCCGGCGTGTCGTCGTCAACAATCGTGCCGATTCCGATTGCATCTGTGAACGTGACGCGGCTGTCGGCGGTGTTCAATTCCACGAAGACTGTCTCGTTGGATTCAACATCCGTGTCCCCGTTCACCGTGACCATCAACTGCTGCACTTCGCCATTCGTGCCGACGAACGTCACCGTCCCCGGTGCGGCGACAAAGTCGGTACCCGGAGTGGCATTGCTGGCAGGAAAGTCAATGTCGAGAGTAAAGCCACCGGCGATGTCGCCGCTCAGAGTGATGTCAAATGTCAGCACATTGGTTCCGGCATCACCCTCAGTCACGACCGCATTGCCGATCTCGACCGTTGCGTCGTCGTTCTGAATCAGGCCGTCGGCGTCAGCGATGCCGATCAGCGCCCCGTTGGTGGCACCGCTGAGCGTCACGACAAAGCTTTCATCGGCTTCGACATCGACATCACCGTTGACGCTGACGGTGATGGTTTTGCTGAATTCACCGGCCGCGAAGGTCAGCGTGCCGCCGGGCAGAGAACCGCCCACAAAATCAGCCCCGTCCGCCACCATGCTCGTCACAGACCAGTCGACATCGTTGGCGCCAGACGTATCGACGGTGCGAGTTACTGTGAATGTGAAGTCCGTCGTGCCGCTGTTGCCTTCTGCTTGTTCGGCGTCGGTCGCGGCAATTTCAAAGACAGCCGGGGGAAAGACATTCAGAGCGCCCGGGCTTTCGGCAAACGGTCCGGCCCAGACACCGGGAATTCCCGGAACCGAATTGTTCACCTGCACAGACAGGCCAGCCGCTTCAGTACCCGCTTCGGCAGCTCCGATGTCCGTTGAAGTCAGACCGGTGGCCGGGCCGTCTGTTGCGGCAAAGGAGCCTTCGTAGCTGACAAATTGAATGACTCGATCAAGATTGTCGACCAGAGCCAGCCCGTCGGGCGATCCGTTCTGGAATGCCGACGACGGAGTGAATGACAGGGCTCCAAAACCGCTGCTGCCTTCGTCGTCGATTGTGCCGAAAAGGGCCTGTGTGGCGTACGAAGTTCCGTTGCCGCCGTTGTACAGAACGATCGACCAGCCGGTCAGATCTGTTCCGGCAGCTGTCCGGCGATTTCCACGAACTCACCGACATCGCCGCCGGTGTTGTCGTAGGTGCAGCTCGTTGATCCAGACGTTGGCAATTGGCGGAGGCGGCGTGTCATCGTCAATGATGCTTCCATCTGCGGTGGCGGTGGAAAGCGTTCCGCTGCGAGAGGCGTTGCTGAGCGTCACGGTGAAGCCTTCGGTCGCTTCCTCGGCGGTGTCACCAATCACATTGATCGTGATCACCTGAGATGTTCCCCATCGGCAAAGCTGACGGTCCCGGATGGCAGCACATCGTTTTCAAAGTCTGCGAGGTCGGCTCCGTCAGTGACAGCTCCCGTAACAGCCCAGTCGACCGTGTCCGCGTCGGTTGTATTGTTGCCGCGCTCACAGTGAAGGCGAACGGCGTCAGGCCGCTGTCCCTCTTCTTTGACCGGTCGCCGCGACGGCAAAGTCCGGAATCAGGGCATCGTCATTTTGAATGGTGCCGGTTGCTGCGGCTGTAGTGGATGCTCCTGCGGTTGCGTTGCTGAGTGTCACGACAAAGCCTTCATCGACTTCGACATCGACGTCGCCGTTGACGCTAATGGTGATGATCTTGCTGCCTTCACGGTCGCGACGTTCAGAGTGCCGGCCAGTCCGCCACTGAAGTCAGGCGCGTCAGCTCCGTCGGTGGCCGCACCTGTGACGGTGTAGTCGACATCGTTGGCTCCGCTGGTGTCGCCGTGCGAGTCACCGTGAATGTGAAGTCCGTCGTGCCGCTGTTGCCTTCCGCCTGATTGGTGGTGTTGCCGCGATTTCAAACGCGGGAGCCGGGAAGCGTTCAGATCGCCGACTTTCGCAAACGGTCCACCCCACGCTCAAAGCCGGGGACTGCGTTGTTGACCTGGAGTGACTGACCAATAGGGTTGCGTCTTCAGTCACTCCGATATCCGTCGACGTGATTCCGTCCGCCGCTGCACCGATCCGGCAAACACCTTCATAGCTAGGAACTGAACAAGCGTGCCCAGTGCATTCACCAGAGCCACGCCGTCGGGAGCACCGTTCTGTATGCCGGTGATGGGGAAGGCCAGCCGCGCAAAACCGCTGCTGCCTTCGTCGATCAATCGCGAAAGGGCCTGTGGCATGCTGAACGTTGCCGTTGTACAGAACGACCGACCAGCCGGTCAGATCAGTGCCGGCTGTTCCGCTACCTCGACAAACTCACCGACGTCTGTGCCGGCGTTGTCGTAATGCAGTTCATTGATCCACACAACCGGAGCCGGAGCATCGTCATCGATAATGCTCCATCGGCGGTTGCAGTCAGGCTCCGCTGCGAGACGAGAATCGAGCGGACAACGAGCCTTCGGTGGACTCGATGTCCGTATCGCCCGCCACGTTAAGGGTGATGGTCTGCGTCGATTCGCCGTCGGCAAACTGACGGTACCGGAGGGCAGGTAAGTTCCTCCGTCAAAGTCTGGTGGCATCGGCTCGTCGGTAGCAGCTCCCGTTGAAGGCCCAGTCAACCGTGTCGGGACCGGTTGTGTTCCGGTCCGAGTCACCGTGAATGTGAACGGAGTGGTGCCGATGTCGCCTTCGGCTTTGGAAGCATCGGTCGGGGCAACTGCGAAGTCCGGTGCAACGGTGGGCAGTGTCACAGCAAAATCGTTAACTCGCCAGCGAGCTGATGAATTCGCACCGGTTCCTGACGACTGATACCGAACGCAAAAAGACCTGCGTACCGGAGATGCCGAAATGTCAATTTCGCCCGAATCCGTATACGTTGTCGAATTCCTGCCGGAGCATTGTAGGCAAGCGGTGTCCATGTGTAGGCCGATGGATCAACTCCCGGATAGTCGGTGGAATGAAGGAAGGTCACCTGAGGATTCGCCAGCCCGGTGTCGGCAAACTGAGTCCACGTGCTGAACGTGACTTTTTCGTCGGCTGTCGTATCATGGAAAGGTGTTGAAATCAGCCAGTCGTCGGCAGGAGCCGTGTTGCCGAAGGCGTTTACTTCGGCCATTCGGTCCCCCGCGTCGGTGACCGCGTACCAGTTGCCGGTTTGTCAGATCGACGCTTGAATGCTCAGTCTGCGCCCAGCCCGGCAGCTCCGGCATCGGTTTCAAAATCATTTGTGTACGGCGGCACGACGGACTAAAAGTCGTTGTCAGCGATGGAAACCGAATGTCCGAGGCCGTAAGTCCGTCGAACGGAGCGCTGCTTGAAGTGGCACCCGATGGGGACTCCGCCTTCAACCGTTGCATCGTCAATGGCCGTGACGGTGACAGTTTTGGGGAGTCAGACCGCTGGCGGGAGTAAACGTCACCACGTGAGGGCACACCGGCTCCACTGCCCAGATCGATGTCGGCTCTGCCGGTGTCAGTGACTGTGACATCTCCATTGGCTGGCCGAGTCAGCGCCAGCGTAATGGTGTCACCAGCCAGACCTTCCGCCACTGCCGTCATGTTGTCACTTTCCGTCACGATCAGAAGCGGATCAGAAGCGCAGTCACGTCCCAGCCCAGATCGTTGACCAGCGAAATCAGCTCCGTGAACAGCTTGCGCGTTCCAACGGTGATGGACAGATCCATCGAAACTTCCTGAGTCACACCAGTACCCAGCAGCACACTTGTGATGCCGTCCAATGCCAGTCCCGCGTCGATCGGGGATTCGAGCCGTGCAACGCTGTTGATTCCGTCCCGGTAGAGGCCGCCCGAAATCAGATCTGAAACGAAGCGGATGTTCCAAAACCAAGCAGATGAGCCAGCTCATGAATCGCAACGGAGAAGAAATCGCTTTCACCTCCGCCGGGAGCCGCATCATCGAAGTTCCATGTGACTCCTGTCGTATCGAAGGTGATTGCACCGCCCGGGCCGAAGTCAGTTTCCGTCGCTGTCAAAGCTCCGCCTGACCACGACCGCCCACTTCGTCCAGCCATGCAGCGGTCCCGGATGCACTCCAGCCACCTGACCTCCTGCCCAGAACCGGCGTCGTCGATCGCGGCCGCGGCGTAGACAATGATTTCATCTGCAATGGCCAGATCGGTGATGTTTTCCGTACCGTTGCCGGATTCGGAAACTGGCCCGTCCATGTATTGCTGCCTGACGGTGTGATGGCATCCAGAATCGAAAATACGAGCTTCAAAGACACTGGCTGCCGCTTCAAGAAGCCCCGCAGCCGCGACGGCTGCCGGGATCGAAGAAATTGTTGCGTCGTAGGAGTAATCCAGAACAATGTTAATCGGTGACGCAACGGGCGTTCAACGCAGTCACTCCGTCGTTACGAAATCCAGGCGTGTGCAGGTACGCACCGCCATTGAGAGAATTCTGGGCGAGCTGCCCCCGGTAATGTCCGGATCGCGAGTCAGTGATGTGTTGTTGCCGCCTTCCGAACCGTAGGTGACGCTGACAGTGTCGGTGCCGTCACCAGCGTGACGGTGTCGCCTGTTGTTAAAACCCGTCAACCGCTGGCGGTCGTCACAATGGCTCCGCCAAAGCCACCTGTCGGCGTTCCTCCGCCAAAGACAACGACTGCCTGTCCGGCGTTGACGACCGTCGGGCTGGCAAACGTGTGCCGAACAGCAACGGCATCGCTGATCGTCCAGCCGCCAATATCAATGGCCGTCGATCCGTTGTTCACCAGTTCAACAAATTCGTCCTGCGAGTATTGACCGCTCCGTCACCGTTTGCATCACCACCAGCGGCATCCGGATCGGCCAGAATTCGTTAATCACAAAGTCCGTGGCAGATAGCAATCGCTGTTCTATGACTTCGATCGTCCTTCGCACCGCCAGTGGATTTCTGCGGCGCTTCTTTGAGCCGCCATTTCGCTCCAAAAGTGTGCTGACCAGACGCTTCCAACCGTGACGACGTGAAATCATGTAACGAAACTCCTGCTATGGATAACAAACCATGGTCTGTACAAATCGAAGCACACCGTGCCCGTGAGACGGAGCGGAAGGTTAGGAGCCGATGAAAAGGTTCAACTCACCCGGTGTTAAGGTTCTGTGTATTCGCGGAAGATTCAAAATCGGCAATGTCGGTAGCCTTTGCAAAGATCTGCAGATGTGTCTGAAAGCTGACACCGCGGCAGCCGGGCGCTCTTCGCTCAAGGATCGCAGGAAATTCTCAGAACCTTAGCGCGGCGCTGTGAAAATGGTGTGGTAACACTGCGGCCGTGACGTTCGAGCGTTGTGAACTCGACCCTGTCATTCCGCGGAACCGCTCTCACGGAACGAAGTCTGAAATGAACACCGGAAGAAGAAACAACAGGATCGGATTCACTCTGATTGAACTGCTGGTCGTCATCGCCATCATTGCGATTCTGATCGCACTACTGTTGCCCGCCGTCCAGCAGGCGCGCGAAGCGGCTCGCCGCACCGAATGCAAGAACAAGCTCAAACAAATCGGTCTGGCTCTGCACAACTACCATTCCACATACAACTGCTTTCCTCCGGGAAGAATGCAGTACGATCGTATCGTGGCGGGAGTCCCCTCGGCCGGGACGTATACCAGCTATTCTGATGTCAGCCTGTCCAACTGGTACGGAAACAAGTCAGTGCATTTGTTTCTGCTGCCGTATGTCGATCAGGGCAACTCCTACGCTCTGATTGATTTTGGCGTGACCAGTTCACCGCGAATGCTGCAGAATGGCGCTCCCGCGCATCCGAACTACGCGGCGTTCAATCTGGCTGCCGGAATTTTCCTTTGTCCGTCCGACGCCAACACCGGTCGCGGCACCATGGAAAACAACTACCGTTACAACTTTGGCGGGTCAACGCCATACCAGGGAGCGGACACATGGAACGACAACAACTGCCTCGGCGGCTGCCAGGCGATCTCAGACGGCAATGGCGCCTTCGCGTATCGGCATGTGACGCGATTCCGCGACTTCACCGACGGCACGACCAACACAGTGGCCTTCAGCGAACGCACCAAAGGTGCCGGGTTCGATGTCAACACGACTCCGCCGACGCCTGCCGACACGATCACCCAGCCGAACCGCAATACGGGTTTCGTCTCGGACATTGACGCGATGTACCAGGACTGCCTGAGCTATGTACCGCGAGCGGACCGGTTCAATTTCAACTCAATGGGTCGCTGGCTAAACGGAAGCGACTTTTCCAACGGCTGGGCGACGGCCGCCTATTCGTCGACGATGTACAACCACGTTGCGACACCGAACTGGAAAGGCACGGACTGCGGTGCGGCAAGCGCAATCGCCGACGTCCCCGGAGAAGCCGCCATCATTTCCGCCCGCAGCTTTCATATCGGCGGCGTGAACTCACTTCTGGCCGACGGCTCCGTGCGATTCTTCAGCGACAGCATCGATCTGGGTATCTGGCGGTCGCTCGGAACGCGCAGCGGTGGCGAAGTGACGGGGGAATTCTGATGAAGACCCGCATAGTCTTGAAATTCAGCGCCGTGCAGATCCCCCGGTCACCGATTCTGTACCTGTGCCTGCTGTGCTGCGGTTGTTCGGGCCAGGCACAACTTGCCGAGGAACGTCAGGCAGGGCAGTCAGCGTACGACGACGGGGTTTCGCAGTTTGATTCCGGCCAGTACGAGGAGGCAGCAGCAAGTTTTGAGACTGCGCTTGGAGGAGTGTTGGAACCGGATTTGATCTTTCCGGCAGCACGTCTTAGAGCACTCAGCCTGGCGAAAACGGACCGCGTCGACGAAGCTCTGCAGGTACTTCGCGAAAACGAACAGGGAGCTTCAGGCCCGGAAGCCATCACGCTGGCTCGCGCTGAGGTCTACGCGTCCGCTGGTCGCCGGGAACTCGCGAAACAGGAATACGCGGCCGTCAAGAAAATGAATGCCAGGTTTCAGATTCCTGCGGAGTACCGCTGATCCGTCGACGAGCGCGGGTGCCGCAACATGCGCTGCCGCCTATGGCTCTGGACGATCGACATCAATATCAACGAAGACCAGGCGGTGATCTGACGCGCCGCCGCCTTTCGGTCCCAGCAGATTTTCCCGGCCGATGTCCCGCAGTTCCGATTCGGTGGGCCAGTAAACTTCCGCCTTTTGAATAGTCAGAGTCGCAGACGGCAAGACGTAGTCGATTCGCAGGTTACCGGGGGTACTGTCGTTGAAGTCTGCGGTATCAAACGACGGATCGCCGCGGTGCGAAGTATTCGCCTCCTGCTGCAGACGAGAGGCCTCCGCGCCGCCGTCTGACCGCGGAACCGTTGCGGCATTGATGAGCGGGCTGCTTAGCAACAGGTCGATCGGGTCGCCGGTGTTGTCGCCGTCGATCGGATCCGCGTTCAGGTCTCCCAGAATCACGAACTTCGCAGCGTCGAGCAGTCCGCCCTTCCGAACCGCAGGAGTTGTGTTTCCCGCAGCCGCCCATTCGCTGTCGTCGTAAATGTATTCGGCGCCGGAGATGTAGTCGGCCAGAAACCGAATCTCGTCGTGATTTCGCCGGCCATTCCGGTCGACGATGGTCGGGTGTTCAAAGTCGGTTTCGGCCCCGTCGTCAAACACCGGCGGAGTCGGATGGCTTGCCAGCACATGAATCCGAAAACCGTCGACGTCGATCGGAACGTCCCAGTGGCTCTTCGAAGACAAACGCAGCACGTTCAGTTCCGCCGGTGAGTAGAAACTGCCGCGATTCCCGTCACCATCGCTGTCGGCGGGATCCGGTGGCAGCCAGTTGCCGGGCATGTCCTTCCACAGGAATTTCTGAAACGTGCGGACGTCAGCTTCGACAATCGGGAACTGCGACAGCAGCACCATTCCGTACTGACCGGGAAATTCACCGAATCCGAATGCATCGTTGCCGCCCGCAACCGTTCCGTCGTTGTCCAGATCCAATCCCGACGGAACGCCGGTGTTGGGCGAAGCCAGGAAATGATGCTCGTACCGGATCGGCTCGATTCCCGGTCGCGGAACGTTCAGGTAGTTGTCCTGAAACAACCGCAGTGCTTCCGCGTTCTCGTCGAAGTCAAATTCATTCAACAGCAGCACATCCGGCCGGACTCGGCGAATGATTTCGGCGACCGCCATCGCCTGACGATCGTTGGGCTTCGACAGATTACGGACCAGCTCGCCGGCTTGCCGACGATTCAGTGACGCGTTGAACGTGGCGAATCGAATCGACCGTTGCCCTGCCAGTAAAGCAGTTTTCGTGAAGACGGCACCGCGATGCGAACCGCTGACTTTTGCGCTGCCGGGTTCCGAGGTGTCGGAATCTTCGCCGTGTTCCGGATGAGTTGCAGTACCGCCATCGGAAGCAGTATCCGACTCTTTCTTATCTTCTCTCATCTTCCTTCGCAGCGTCGACGTGTCGCCACCCAGTTCGTCGCAGCGCTGCAGTTCGGATTCGGCTTCGAGCCAGCAACCGGCAGCAATCAGAATCTGCGCCCGCGTGTCATGAAACGACGCATGGTCCGGTTTCTGAGCGACGGCAATATCAGCCAGTTCGATGGCTTCGTTCAGCAGAGCATCGGCCGAGTCGCCGGAATCGCGGCTGGCCTGGCGATACAGCATCCAAGCGAGATCGTTGGCGATCACCGGATGATCCGGGCGGCCCGCGTGAGCCCGGCGAAGATGTATCATGGCCTGCTGCGGCCGGTTGTCACCGGCTGCGGCGGTGCCCAGCAGCAAGTCCACCAGCCACTGAGAATCCCGGCTGAGAAGAACCCGGTGAAGTCCGGCAAAACACTCGTGAACCATCCGATCAGTTCCGTCAGCGCGAGTGATGGACGTCAGCGTGTACTCACGGCTGGTGTCGGCCTGCGGATCGACCGTCATTCTCAAAGCGTTCAGTTGTTCCCGAACTTCGCGAGGCGGCAGCGTCGTCATCCAGGCCGAGTAAACGTCGATCACCATGTCGACGGTTGCGGGATCGACGGATTGATCACACCCTTCCAGCGCCACGGTCAGCGCGTCGAACAGCCGGCCCTGTTCGGCGTAGGTATTCAGCAACCGCCGACGTTGTTCAGCGTCGTCAGGATTGCGCCGCAGGTCATCCCGCATCCGGGCAATCGCCTGGTTCCGCTCATCGGCTGCCTGTCGGCGCTGACCGCTGGCTTCCAGCAGTCGTGCCAGCAGCAACTCGTGCCCGGCGTTGTCATCGGCGACGGGCCGCAGAAAGCCGATGGCCTGCGAGTACGCTCCGTGAGTGGCCAGCAGACTCACCAGTTCCAGTCGCGTCGCCAGGCTGTCGGCTTCCGTTTCCATTCGATATCGCAAAGTCAGGACGTCGTGGAGTGCGGTCCTGTCCGGGTGATCACGGTAGTACGCCGCCAACGCCTGGTACGCAGGAAGGTAGCCGCTGCGCCCGTCGATCGGCGCCAGCGCCGTGAGCATGCGCAGGCCGCGAGCTTCCTGACCGCGGCCCAACAACGCAGCGGCGAATTCGACGGTGACCGCGTTCGGATCGGACGACAGCGGGATCGCGCGACGGTAGAGAATTTCGGCCTGCTGCAGGTCGCCGGCATTCACCGCCAGAGCAGCTCGCTGACGGTAATCAGTCGCCAGCCGCTTTCGCGATTCCGGAGATCGCGTCATCAGCACTGTGGCGACAATCGCCAGCGTGACGGCAAGCGAAGGAATTCCCAGCAAAAAATGCAATGGCGATCGCGATACGAGCCAGCGCAGACAGAACCGGGGAATGCCCTTTGCAAACGGCCACGGCCGAAAATGAAACGCCAGCAGACTGCGGATCATCGTTGTGCTTTCCAGTGCCGCAACACTCTTGCCAGACAGACATCGAACAACTGCCGGTCCGCAGCCGATTCCGCACCCAGCGGCTGCGCCGTTCGAGTAACAACAAGCTGCATCTGCCAGACGTCCCCGGTATCTCCTTCGTCGCCGCGGCGTGCCAGAGCGGCCACCACCGTTTCCGGAATGCTGCCCGCCGCGACCTCGCGCGGCACGGGCACCTTCTGACCGGAATCCCGAAACGAACCGAAGTACAGCGATTTGTACTCGCTGCGGCCACTGGTCAACTCAACGCGAGTCACCGTGTCGTCGAATTCCGTGCCCAGAATCCGCCAGCCGGCGCCTGCGTGGTTATTCGGGTCCGAGTCCTGATTCCGGTAGCTGACTCGCTGGTCGTGCCATTCAGAAAACGGACCGTCGACGGAGACCACGATCGTGCGATCCTCCTGTTGAAGAGTCCAGGTGCGGGACTGCGGCCCGAACTGTCTGCGCGGCAGCCCCTGCCGTTCGACTGTGTCCTCAACGCCGACCACCGACAACCCCCGCGCCGCGTCGGCGAACAGATTCTCCGGAAGTGACGGAAGCACAGCCCCGCGCCGGGTACCTGCACCATTCGCGTGCGACCGCGCGCCGACCAAGAGCATTGCGTTCGCCACGGGAGCCGCGACAACGCAGACCGCCAGAGTTCGAAGCAGCGTACGACGCCTCAGACTCATCCCGCGGCGGCTGTCGCCGACATGCCCCGGAAGCAGGCGGCGGTCGGTGACGGTCAGCAGATTCCACAGGGCAATTGGCGTCAGTATTCGGGCACCTGGCTGTTCGGTGATTCCGCTTCCGGACGTCGTAATGGATTCCAGAACGAACCTTAAAAGCCGCAGCGTCGAACCGATCATCGCGACGGAAAAGGCCAGGACGCCACAGCCCAGAATGGTGTGCGAAGTCCCTTCGGTCAGGTCAACCGCGTACCAGGCGTCAGCGACGGCAATGGCACTGATCCGCAGAACGTTGCTGACGATGCTCCACCACGCCACCGACGGCAGCAACAGACAGGCCACCACGGCCCGAGGCCGAACCGCAGCGACATACAGCAGCGCCACCGCCATCAGCGTGTAGAAGGAACTGACACCGCTGCAGGCTTCTTCGACGAACAGGCGGCGGTTCGGCAGTTCCAGAACGTTGCCGCTCATCAGGTGGTCAATCTGCAGGGCATCCAGCACACCGCTGGCACCCTGCGATGAAAGCCGCTGCAGCTTTTGAACGAGCGTTGCGTCGAACCCCAGCGGCAGTGGAATCAGAATCACCAGCGTCCGCCAGAGCGATCGCAGAATCGGAAGTTCCGCCAGCAGGGCATCTCCCAGCAGTAAGGCTGAAACCGCCGCCAGCCAGGAGGAACGCATCCAGACCGAAAACCCCAGCGTCAGCAGGGCCAGTCCGGCGGACACCAGCCCGGTATGCCAGTTCTCGCGACACAGGTCGCCGATTTCACTGCGATGCTGCCACGCAACAAACATCAGCGCAACGAAGAATACCGGAAAGAACTGAAAATAGTCGCGCTGCCACAGTCGCTGCCCGTGAGCCGTCAGCGGCACGGCGTACGCAACGACCGCACACGCGACGAACCACGCCCAGGACGCGTCCGGCAGTGTCCGTGAAATGGAACGTTGCGCCGCCATCACGCCATCGTGGATCCGGACACTCCGGCAATCCTGACCAGCCGCTTCTTTCGCCGAAGCTGTACAACGCCGAAGGCGCCCAGCAGAAGTGCTGCCAGCACCATACCTGACGGTTCGGGCACAGCGGCAATCTGAACGGTCGCGGCGGTGGCTGTACCGATGTTCAGAATTCCCCCAAGGTCGTCAGAGAAACTCGAACCGACCAGATCCAGAGCAAGTTCGACACTGTCGCCGGGCGTCGCCGCCGCATCAGCCATGAACTGCATCCGGGCCAGCAGCAGCGGAGCAGCTGTGATTGACGTATTCCCCGCCACCAGCGACGCGTCGAACGTCGCGTTGAACGGGTCGAGTATCGTGACGCCGTCCGGTGTCGGGGGAATCCCCAGTGTGGAGATCTCCGTGGCGTCGCCAAAGACGTAGTTGTTGGCCGAATTTCGATACACCACTCCTGACTGGTCCGTGAATGTCACCGCCGCTCCACCGACAACCGGCGTCGATGTGAACTGCGCGAAGTAGGTGTTGAGATCGTCGGTTCCCGTGCTGGTAATCTCCGCGTCTACTGTGAACACTTCTCCCGGTGTCACGGTGAAGAAGGAACTCTTGGTGGCGTCACCCGTCCGAAATAACCGGATTTCCAATTCAGCCACTGCCCGCTGTGTCGGCATCAGCAGGCACGCGGCCGCCAACGCAGTAACTCCGATTTTCATGTGCATACCCGAAATCGCTGAAGGTTGTGCTGTGTAAAAAACCTGACGCAAACCGGTTAACCGATACGCGGTCAACTCTGTGCAGCTTGCCCAGTGTGGGTCGCACGTGTTAAGGAACCGTGAGGCCAACGAAGAAGATCGGGTTAAAGTTGGGACTTGATCGTTAACAGCGTCACCGATGATTCGGGCCGTTTCATTCACGACTCCAGCGGAGAACTCTCATGGCATTTCCCGTCGAAGGAAAAACAGCACTGGTCACCGGAGCCAATCGCGGCATCGGAAGGGCAATCGTCGAAGCACTGCTGAACAGCGGCGCGGCCAAGGTTTACGCGGCAGTTCGCAACCCGAAGTCGGCGGCGGAACTGGTTGAGTCTTCGGGCGGTCGCGTGGTCGCCGTGGAAACCGATCTTCGCCAGCCCGCAACGATCACGGCCGCCGCGCGAACGGCCGGTGACGTGGAACTGGTGATCAACAATGCCGGCGTGCTGAAGGTGGCGAATCCGTTTTCGGACAGCGTGTTCGAATCGCTGGACTTTGAAATGGATGTCAACGTGAAGGGTCTGATCCGGATGGCTCAGGCATTCGCCCCGGTCCTGAAAGCCAACGGCGGTGGAGCCTTTGTGCAACTGAATTCCGTCGCGTCGCTGCGGAACTTCGCGGACTTTGCGACGTATTGCGCATCGAAGGCCGCCGCGTATTCCATCACACAGGCTCTGCGCGACATGCTGCGCGAACAGAGGACACTGGTGGTCAGTGTGCATCCCGGTCCGATCGATACGGACATGGCTCGCGATGCCGGCCTGGACGACATGGTGGAACCGGCTTCGCTGGTTGCCGACGGCATCATCGCGGCGCTGGCAGCCGGCGACTGTCACGTCTTCCCCGATTCCATGGCGCGCGGCATGTGGCAGGCGTACGAAGGCTTCGCGAAAGCGGTCGTCGAAGGCGAAATGGCGTAGCGACGCTGGCCAACGATGCGGATCCGGCACACGGATCGCAGCGCTATTCGTCTTCGCTGCGCAGCCGTGCCAGCACGGTGTAGTCTTCCAGAGTCGTGGTGTCGCCGACGGATTCGCGGCCGGCGGCGATGTCACGCAGCAGGCGGCGCATGATCTTTCCGCTGCGGGTTTTTGGAACCGCAGCGGCGAAGCGGATCTGGTCGGGAGTCGCCAGGGCTCCAATCTGTTCGCGGACGTGGCGGATGAGTTCCTTCTTCAGAGCGTCATCGCCGTCGCCGGACTTCAGTGTGACAAAGCAGCAGATGCCTTCGCCCTTGATTTCGTGAGGGAACCCGACGACTGCGGCTTCGGCAACTTTTGGGTGCGAAACCAGCGCGCTTTCCACTTCCATCGTGCTCAGCCGGTGGCCGGACACGTTGATGACATCGTCGACACGGCCCATGACCCAGATGTAGCCGTCATTGTCGCGACGGGCACCGTCGCCGGCGAAGTAGCAGCCTTCCACTTCGCTGAAGTAGACCTGAATGAAGCGGTCGTGGTCGCCGTACAGAGTTCGCAGCATGTGCGGCCACGGCTGTCTCATCACCAGCAGGCCGCCCTGATTCGGCCCCAGGCTTTCTCCCTGCTTGTTCACGATGTCCGGAACAACACCCGGCAGCGGGCGCGAACAGCTTCCTGGTTTGGTCGCGGTGACTCCCGGCAGCGGGCTGATCATGATGCCGCCGGTTTCCGTCTGCCACCACGTATCGACGATGGGGCAGCGTTCCTGACCGATGACCTTGTGATACCACATCCACGCTTCGGGATTGATCGGTTCGCCGACGGTGCCCAGCAGTCTCAGGCTGGTCAGATCGTATTTGTCGGGCCATTCATTGCCCCACTTGATGAAGGCACGAATGGCCGTCGGAGCGGTGTAGAAGATGCTGACCCGGTACTTTTCGATGATCTCCCAGAACCGCCCTTCGTCCGGCCAGTTGGGAGCGCCTTCGTACATCACCACGCTGGCTCCGTTGGACAGCGGGCCGTAGCAAATGTAGCTGTGTCCCGTGATCCAGCCGATGTCCGCGGTACACCAATAGGTATCGTCTTCCTTCAGATCGAACACCCATTTGGTGGTCATCATCGTGCCCAGCAGGTATCCGGCCGACGTGTGCAGAACTCCCTTGGGTTTCCCCGTGCTGCCGGACGTGTAGAGGATGAACAGCGGATGTTCGCTGTCGAGCTGCACGGCATCGCATTCGGCGGACGTGCCTTCCATCAGGTCGTGCCACCAGAAATCGCGGTCGGGAACCATATCGACGTCGCCTCCGGTGCGGCGGACGACAACCACCTTTTCGACGGACGGTGACTTTTCCAGACTGGCATCGACGGCGGCCTTCAGAGGCACTTCCTTTCCGCGCCGCCAGCCGCCGTCGGCGGTGATCACCAGCTTTGCCTGAGCATCGTTGTTTCGGTCAGCGACCGCGTCCGCGCTGAAGCCGCCGAAGATGATCGAATGCACGGCTCCAATGCGGGCACACGCCAGCATGGCGATTGCCAGTTCGGGAACCATCGGCATGTACAGCGTCACGCGATCGCCGGTTTCGACACCCAGCTTCTTCAGCACATTGGCAAAGCGGCAGACTTCGCGGTGCAGATCCTGATACCGCAGAACGCGAGTTTCACCGGTTTCACCTTCCCAGATGATGGCCGCCTTGTTGCGGCGTTCGGTCTCCAGATGCCGGTCCAGACAGTTGTAGCTGACGTTGATCTTTCCGCCCTGGAACCACTTCGTGTTGGGCATGGCACCTTCCATGACCGTGTCCCAGCGGCGGAACCATGTCAGGTTGTCGGCCATGTCCGCCCAGAACCCGGCCGGATCATCCTTGGCTCGCTGCCACATCTCCGAATACTGCTGTTCGCTGCTGATGTTGGCGTGTTTCGCGAACGTGGCCGAAGGAGGAAATGATCGGGATTCCCTGAGAACGCTTTCGATGTTCTGGCTGGCATCGGCCATGTGAGTTGCTTTCCCGGTCGGTTCGAAGATTCGGTAAGACCAGCGCACTGCCGGTCAGGCGGAACGCATTTTGAAGCAACGCGAACGAATGTCCAACCGACGGCGCTGGAATGCAGGGCACAGGCGCTGACCGCGTCGTTCGCTATTCCCTATTCCCTGTTCCCTATTCACTGTTTGCTCCGACGCTGGGTCCACGCCTGCGCGGGAATGACGGAGAAGTTGCGCGGGGATAACACGGGGCATGTTGTGCGGAAATGACGGAATGGCATCGTGCCGCGAAGCGTGCTACCGTGCGCCCGCTTGCTCGCATCACAGACTGCCACATCAACAACGGATTGTCGCGGCATGGCTGACACGTCCCTCCTTCCCGAACACACCTACGATCTCATCGTCATCGGCACTGGTCCCGGAGGCGAAGGCGCGTCGATGGAAGCGACGAAGCAGGGCCGTCGAGTTGCCGTCGTCGAAAAGCAGCCGCGGATCGGTGGTGCCTGTACTCACCTGGGCACGATTCCCAGCAAGTCGCTGCGCTATGCGATTTTTCGGATGTCGGAATTCCACAGCAATCCGCATTTCCGCGAACTCGGTGTGCGTTTCGACATCAGTTTTCAGGATCTGCGGCGGAGTGCTCAGTCGGTCATCAATCGCCAGGTCGAGATGCGTCGCGGGTTTTATGACCGCAATGACGTGAACGTGATTCCGGGTGTCGCCTCATTCATCGATTTGCAGCACGTGAAGGTGGTCAACGGCGACGAACAGACCATTCTGAAAGCCGATGCCTTTGTGATCGCCACGGGAGCCCGGCCGTATCGCCCGGACGGTGTCGATTTCAGCCATCCGCGGATCTTTGACAGCGATACAATTCTGAATCTGGCCGAAACGCCGCGCACGATGACGATTTACGGAGCGGGGGTGATCGGCTGCGAATACGCGTCCATGTTCCGCAATCTGAATGTCAAACTGAACCTGGTAAACACGCGAAGCAACCTGCTGGAATTCCTGGACGACGAAATCTGCGACGCCATCAGCTATCACATGCGCGACACCGGAGTCCGCATACGGCACAACGAAGTGCTGGAAAATGTCGAGACGTTCGACGATCACGTGCTGGTGCATCTGAAGTCCGGCAAGCAATTGAAGAGCGACATCCTGCTGTGGGCCAACGGACGATCGGGCAATACGGAAGACCTGTGTCTGGAAAACATCGGCATCACTGCAAACCATCGCGGACAGATTGATGTGAACGAAAGTTTTCAGACGATTCAGCCGCACATCTATGCAGTGGGCGACGTCATCGGGCCTCCGGCACTGGCCAGCGCCGCTTACGTTCAGGGCCGCTTCGCTGCGAGGCATTTCTGCGACGGAGAAACCGGGCACTTCGACATGGCAGCGGTGCCCACCGGCATCTACACCAGCCCCGAAATCAGCTCACTGGGCAAGACCGAACGGCAGCTCACCGAAGAATGCGTTCCCTATGAAGTCGGTCACAGCATGTTCAAGCATCTGGCTCGCGCGCAAATCATGGACCGGCCGGTCGGGATGCTGAAACTGCTGTTTCACCGCGAGACGCTGGAAATCCTGGGCATTCATTGTTTCGGAGTGAACGCCGCGGAGATCATTCACATCGGCCAGGCCATCATGTCGCAGCCGGGAAAAGCCAACTCACTGCTGTACTTCATCAACACCACGTTCAACTATCCGACGATGGCCGAAGCCTACCGCGTGGCCGCTTTGAACGGATACAACCGAGTCCAGTGACGTCCGGCGTCCGGGCGAACAGCCGCCGTTCGCATCGCGGCGCGTGGTTACTTCGCCGCTTTGCCGCGGACTCGGCGAGCCAGCGTGTCGACGACCTGGGCGATGGACATTTCGGACGTGTCGACGATGGTGGCGTCGCGAGCGGGTTTCATCGGCGCATGAACTCGGTTTTCGTCGCGCGTGTCGCGCTGACGAAGCTGAGTCGTCACCGTTTCCAGAGTCAGCGTTGAACCCTTCGACACCATTTCTCCGTGACGCCGCCGGGCTCTGGCATCGACGCTGGCCGTCACGAAGAATTTGTGATCGGCGTGCGGAAACACAACCGTCCCCTGATCGCGGCCCTCCGTCACCAGGCTGCCCGACTTGCCGACAGCGCGCTGCAGTTCCACCAGCACGGCTCGCACGTCCGGGTTGGCGGCGACGATGGACGCGATCGCGGTGACTTCCGGACAGCGGATGGCACCGGACACCGGTTCTCCGTCCAGCAGCAGTTCATCGTCGTCGAACGTGATGCTTAGCTGCCGCGCTTTTTCCGCTACGGCAGCGGCGTCCTTTTCGTCGATCTTCGCGCGGACGATCGCCAGAGCCACCGCTCGATACATGGCTCCCGTGTCCAGATAGCGCACGTCAAGCTTTTCCGCCAGCAGTCGGGCGACCGTGCTTTTACCGGACCCCGCCGGGCCATCAATCGTCACAATCATGGGTGGCGTTTTTACCGGCATCCGGGACGTTCAGAAAGTCAATTCGACTTCGCGGATTTGAAATGCGGAAAACTCCACCACAACCCCGTCTTCGCCGACGGGAAGTTCGCGAATGTCGCGGCCGTCCGGTCGCCGCAGCCTGGCCGATCGAACTTTGCGAAGCGTGCGAATTCCACACGAAGCCGACAACCCTTCGGTTTCTTCCAGCAGCAGGATCAGTCGCACTGGCTGCGATTCCTGCGGCACTGCATCGGCTGCGCTGTTGCAGTCGTCCGCGGTCCGAGTTTGATCGTCAGTTGCAGGTTCACCGTCGGTCGACAAATCAGCTTCCTCACGATCACCGGTTTCCGTGCGGATGCGGGCCAGAGTCACGTTTTTCGCGGTCAGTCCCAGCAGCCAGCCGCTGTCGGCGGAAGCCGGTATTGCATCGGATGTCGCTACGGTCAGCGGCGGCTGCAGCAGGTCGCTGACCGTGCGCATCGGGAATGGCTGATCAAACTCGATCGTGAACCGGAAGCGACGCGTCTGCTCGCCTTCCACCATCAAAAGGCTGTCCAGCATTCTCGGCCCGGATCGGCGATGATATGGCCGACCGTGCGGCACGATCAGCAGCCGATAGTCAGAATCCGCGACCTCAATATAGTCCGGCGATTCGAAGCGTTCCGAACGAAAGCCCGCGGCCTGCCCAAGCACGCTTCGAGTCACCGACGCGGCTTCGTTGTCCCACGCGAACCGGCAGCCGTAGTAAGTCATCCACGGATTGCCGTTCGGTTCATGAACCACGTTGTCAAACTGCAGGCCGATATGCAGCCGGGGAAAGTCGCGTTCGACGGCCGTGGTCTGCGTGACGCGAGCCAACACGCTGCCGGTCGCCGGATCGCAGATGTCGCTGACCGTCTGAATTTCGCCAAGCCACGGGCCTGCCTGACGAACGGTCAGCGACACCATCCGGGTTGTGGCATACGACACCGACAGTTGTTCGCCGTCCACTTCGACCTTGCGACCGTTTTCGTAGCGAAAACCCGCCTGCTGACTCAGCCGATTGCCGCGTTTGCCGTGAAAGCGGACTTCGCCGACACCACCTGTCGCTTCATTGATCAGGACTTCGAAGAAACGATTCCGCAGCAGATAATCTTCGGCCAGCGGACTCCCTTTGTCGGACGACTGGCGGGAAATCGGCGGCACGGAACCGTCAGCCTCCGTCAGCCACACGAATCCGCAGGCGGGCAGGTTCAGATTCAGAATCGTGGTGCCGCTTTGTTCGTACGCCTGTCGGCAGGCGTCGCTGGCGGCGGGAAGCTTCAGATCCGCGGGCCACGTCAGCGCGTGATGTCGCGAATACGGCAGCGGATTCAGAATCACGAGGCCGCGACGGTGTACGCAGGTTCGCGGCAGCCGTCGGCAGGTGTCTTCGGCGATCTGCTGACCAAGTTCATCCAGTCGACGTGAGATTTCCGCGGCGGACTGCGCCTGTTCTTCCGCGGTACGGCTGGTTTCGCCGTCGGCCCGGCGGGATTCTTCTTCCATGATGGCCAATGCGAGCTCGTCGATGCCGGCGTCTGGCTGGTGAGTTCGCGGCTGAAGCACAGCCGACATGGCGCTCATGGCGGCGAAACTTTCCAGCCGCGCTCGCGCGGTGAACAGCTCAGCCGGCGACGAAATCGGCGACTCCGTCTTCAGCACCGACGATTGAATCAGCGTCGGCCCGAGATACTCGCCGGCGCTGTACTGAACGGAGTTTGCTCCGGCCCCGCTGCCGCTGATGAAGTCGTCAAATGTTGTGAATGAGCCCAGCACCGGAGCGTACCGTTCAATCCGTTTCAGATCAGTCAGCCACGGGTTCTGCAGCGAAGGCAGCCGAGCCAGCAGCATCACCGCCGTGTTGTCTTCCTGCATGCTTTCCGCATAACGGTCAGCGAATCGAAGGAATGCTGACGAACTGTCGATGGCAACCGGAATCCGCGAAGACGCCATCACCTGGCTGCCGTCGGGCCCCTGCCACAGCACCTGACCTCGTTCGCGGTCCGGATAAACGCCGTCGTCCAGAGCCACATGCAGCGCTGATTGATAGCCGAACAACGACAACACCGCCGGCAGCGAATGAACCATGCCGAAACGCCTGCGAGCCCAGTTCGCGGGCAAGGTTCCGATCTGTCGCAGCAGTTCCGTCTGCCCGAAACGCAGGTCGTCGTACAATGTCGCCAGGGAACCCAGGACCGTCCGCAGTTCGAAGCGGTGCCCCGTCAGCAGACTGGCCTGCTGAGCTTCGATCGCCGTTCGCAGTTTCGTGGCCAGTCGTTGAATCGGGGAATGCAGGGCTTCGGCGCTCCGGTCGCCGCCTTCCAGCCGCTCGGTGAGTTCTCCGACGGAACAGCACAGATTCAGGGGCCCTGACGTTTCCAGCAACGTACACAGATCGTCGGCGGTCGTTTCCGTTGACGGCAGACAAACGTCCAGCAGGAAACACTCAACCGGATGAAACTGCTCGCGCGCGTTCAGCAGACACTCAAAAGCGCGTTTCAGATGGACGCCCGTCTGTTCGACTTCGCCCTTCAGCAGCGATTCCGCGGCGGCCTGGACTTCCGTCCGCAACAGATGCTGATTCGGCTCGACATAGTGGTGCAGCCGGCGACTCATCAGCAGCACGAGAAAGTGACACGTCCCGAGCGCTAGAAAGTCGGCGACCAGATCACCGTCCAGCGTTGCCGGAGCGCTTTCCGGGCCGAGGATTCCGGCCGCCTGGCTCTCCACGGCGGCCAGCCATTCGTCACGTTCCGTGCAACCGGACACCACCAGGGCTCCACAGGCTTCGTATTGCTGCCGCCAGTCGTGGGCCGGCCGGTCTTCGCTGACGGAAGGCACGATAAGGATTTGCGGAGTCTTCGGGCCGTCGGCGAAGTCAGCCTGCCGAAAGTCGGGAATCCCGCGAGCCATTTCGATCAGTCGGGGATGCCAGGCCACAGCGATGGCATTCAGCAGCGCCGCGGCCTGAGGTTCGTCCAGGTCCCTCGGCATGTCTTCGATGGAATAGCCGGGGATCAGGACGGAGATCGTGTCGAATTGCGGGGCATCAGACATGAGGTTGAAAAAAAGCGTCAGTTTGCGGGAACAGACAGTGGTGATTCGTCGTCAGAATAACAATGCTGCCGGTGGTCGTCTTTGTCACGGTTGGCATTTGCAACTTGCAAAAAGCCGCGAATTCACTGACGATACAAAGAATTTTCAGGGGAACTTCGAAAAACAGGCCTGGCTCCGGAAAAGCGTTCAGCAGCGGCGATTGTTGCCCTGATTTGACCGGTGCCTGTCCCGTTTTTCGAGGTACCCTCAGGTATTTCTGACTTCTTGAGGATCACGCAATGGCCAGTGCATGGGGAATTGATATCGGTCAGGCAGGCCTGAAAGCGATGCGGCTGCGGTCGGATGAAGACAGCGGCAAGGTGCGAGCCACGGCGTTTGACTACATCCCCCATCCTAAGATCCTCAGCCAGCCGGATGCGATTCCGGAGGAACTGATTTCTCAGGCGGTTTCCACGTTTCTGTCCCGCAACAAGATTGAAGGGGACCTGATCGCCGTCAGTGTGTCGGGACAGACGTCTCTGGCCAAATTTATCAAGCTGCCGCCGGTGGAACCCAGCAAGGTGGCGGAGATCGTCAAGTACGAAGCCAAGCAACAGATCCCCTTCGATCTGGAGGAAGTGGTCTGGGACTACCAGCCGATCGGCGGCGGAGTCGAAGAAAGCGGCTTCATGCTGGAAGCCGAAGTCGGCCTGTTCGCCATGAAGCGCGAATTGATCTACCAGGCCATGCGCCCGCTGACCGACAACGGCGCGGAAGTGGAACTTGTCCAGATCTCGCCGCTGGCCCTGTACAACTATCTGTCGTATGACGTGCTGGGCTTCCGCAGGACGGAAGAGACGCCGGAACCGCCGAATTCCGAAGACTACTACATCGTGCTGGACATGGGCGCGGACAATACCACGCTGCTGGTATCCAACGGCCGCAATATCTGGATTCGTAACGTCCCGATCGGCGGCAATCACTTCACGCGGTCGCTGACTCGCGAAATGAAGCTGACGTTTGCCAAGGCCGAGCATCTGAAGTGTAACGCCACGAAAGCTCCCGACCCCAAAGCCGTCTTCCAGGCGATGCGGCCGGTGTTCAATGATTATGTGACCGAAATCCAGCGGTCCATCGGCTACTTCGGCAGCGTCAATCGCGCGGCGAAGATCAAGAAGGTTATCGGTGTCGGCAATGGCTTCAAGCTGGCCGGTCTGCAGAAATTCCTGCAGCAAAACCTGCAATATGACGTGGTCCGGCTGGAACATCTGGACGGCGTCAGCGGCGATTCGGTGCTGACCGATCCGCTGTTCATGGACAACATGATGACGTTTGCCGTGCCATACGGTCTGGCTCTGCAGACTCTGGGGCAAACGCGGATTCACACCAGCCTGCTTCCTCCCGAAATCGTGGTGGAACGCAAGATCCGCCGCAAGAAGCCGTGGGCCGTTGCCGCGGCGGCCGGACTGCTGCTGGCTACGGGGATCTCCACCTTCGCCAGTGCCCGCGTGTTGCAGACCGTCAGCGTCGACCGTTTTGCCGCTGGTCAGAAGGCAGTGGACGATCTGAAGTCCAAAGTCAGCCGGTACGACGGCGACTACAACGCTCAGGTCTCAGCACATGACAAGATTCTGGGTGAAATCGAACAGATTGCGGCACCGCTGCAGCGCCGGGAACTTTGGATGGAAGTCTTCCAGGCCGTGAATGAATGCCTGCCGATGGACGAAGGCGACGCCATGGATGAACCCGATCTGCAGAAGCAGCGGAAGATCCGTGTGGATTCACTCGTGTCCATGAAGGTCGCGGATGTGGGAGAATGGCACGCGGCAATGATCGAAGGTGAAAAGGAAGAAGATTTCCACGTCGATGACCGTACCAATAAGCCCGCTGGCGAAGGCTATATCTTCACAGTCACCGGCCACCACTACTACAACTCCGAAGACTTGGGGTATCGAAATATTGCGAAGACGTTCATCGATGAAACGCTGGTCGCAAATCTGCGGAAGTGGGAAATCGAACGAAATGGCGCAAAGGTTCCGGTCGGAAAGCTGGGGATCTCGCACCCGCTGGTAGTCTGGAATTTCAATTCCAAGATTATCGATAGTCCGAACGCCCCGCGCATGGGTGCGGGCGGAATGGGTATGACCGGCATGGGACCGGGCGGCGGTTACCCCGGCGGTAGCGGTGGAATGGACGGCGGGATGGGCATGATGATGGGCGGCGGTTATCCCGGAGGCGGTTATCCGGGCGGTGGCGGCGGAGATGGCGGTCTTTCCGGCGGAGGCTATCCGGGCGGCGGTTATCCGGGCGGCGGCGGAGCCACAATGGGCCCGATGATGGGAGGCGGCATGGCTCCTGCAATGGGCAGCGGCGGTATGACTCCCGCGATGGGCAGCGGCGGAATGGGCGGCGGTTACCCCGGCGGTGGCTATCCCGGCGGCGGGGGAATGCCGGGGCCGGGTTACGGTGGTGCCGGAATGGGACGGCAACTGGGACCGGTCGACAGCCTTGAGGACGAAGAGGGTGCAAAGCCGACGGAACTGGAGCGAACGGACTTCGTGCTGCAGTTCGTCTGGATACCGACATTGCCGGTCGACCGGAAGGATCAGCCACCGGCATCGGAGGGTGCTCCGGCGGCCGATGCTGCCGCAGCGGAAACTCCCGCAGAATAGTTGCTTCATTGCGTTCACGAATTCCGGTTCAGAATCCTTTCACGACCTGAGTGAGTCCAACTCATGGAAAAACTACAACCGATCATCAAGCAGGCATTCTGGATCTGCTTCGGGTTTGCTTTGATCCTGATCCTGGTCGGCTGGTGGATGGCAAAAGGTGCGTTGTCAACGCAGATTGCCGAGCGGGAGACAGCGGTCAATGCCGCGTTCACGGCTGCAGGGCAGGGCAGTTCCTATAATCCTCGCTGGACCGAAGAGGCTAAAGCAAAGAACGAAGTTGACCAAAAGGCCTATGATGAATCGGCCGTCGGCTTGTGGCAGCGGCAAAAGGCCGCTCGCACCTATCCGGCCAGTATTGAGTCGGAACTGAAACCATATCCCTACGGGAGTCCGATTGATAAATCGGCGCTGCGTCGACGGTATGGCGAGTTGTACTGGAAGTATTTTCGCGAGCAGTTGCAGGTGCTTAAGCCGTTCGAAAACGGCAAGGGCCTGGTGAAGGTCAACCTTGCGCAGGTCACGATCGAGAATTACAATCGCTGGAGAACCAAAACTCCGACTTCCGATGAAATCTGGAAGGCTCAGGAAGATATCTGGCTGCTGCGGTCGATCTTTGAATCCATTGCCCGCGTGAACGGCGATGCCGCGTTGATTATCGATGCTCCGCTGCCTCAGCTGATCAAGCTGCAGCTTCGCGGCGGAGACCGCAACACGGCTCCCCCAAGCCCGGGTAGCGGCGGCGGTGGTGGTGGCTTCGGCGGCTCCGGTGATGCCGGCGATATGATGGCGATTATGATGGCCGCCCAGAGCGGAGGCGGCGGTGGTGGTGGTCGCGGCGGGGCGTCCAGCGATCATCCGGGCGCACCGTTTGTCGGAGGAACCACGGATCTGCTGACCGAGGAATTTGGTTCTGTGGGCGGCGGTGGCGGTGGCTTCGGCGGCGGGGGGAACAGCTCAGCCGGCATGATGGCCATGATGGCAAGTGCTCAGGATGGCGGCGGCCTCGGCGGCGGAGGCGGGTCATCCGCTGACGAAGAAGAAACCCGTTACGTCGACGGTGACGATGGCGGTTTGCCATACAAAACGCGTGCATTTTCGCTGCATGTCAGAATTCGTCCCGAGGAAATTCCGACTCTGATGGCGGAACTGACGGACTCCGCGTTTCCTGTCGAAATCGTGCGAGCGGATGTTCGGTTCTCGTCCGGCTCCGGTCGCGGCGCGGGCATGGGCGGCATGATGACCGGTGGCGGCAGCGACATGATGATGCAGATGATGGGTGCTGGCGCTGGCGCAGATGGAGGCATGGGCAGTGCCATGATGGGCGGTGCTGATGGCGGCGGAGCCTATCCGGGAGCCGGCGGAGGCATGAGCGGCGGCATGATGGGCAGTGCCATGATGGGAGGCATGGGCGGCGCAATGATGGCCGGTGGCGGCGGATATCCCGGCACCGACGGCGGACTCGGCAGTGGCGGCTATCCGGGTGGCGGATATCCGGGCGGCGGCGGATATCCCGGCGGCATGACTGGTGCCGGCAAGTCGAACGTGAATTCACGAGAAGCCGCTGCCGGTGAACAGCTTGCCGCAGCCGCTTTGGCCAATCCAACTCTCGCAGACCTGCGAGTTGCCGGATTGATGACCCTGTATGTTTCCCAGGCGGAGAATCTGGCCGCGAAGGAAACCGAAGAAGCGGCCAAGGAAGAAAGCAAAGACGTCAATCCCAATCCTCCCCCGGCCACTGATGACGCAGGTCTCGGCACGGGAACGATGGAAGACGGAATACAACCGGATGGTGCGGATCCCGGTCTGTCCGGAACCGACCCGGCTCAAGATCCGAATCAGCCGGCATCCGACGCAGCAGCGGAAGTGCCTGCCGATGATCCTGCGGCAACGGACACCGCACCTTTCGATTCCGGTTCCGCTGATTCACCCGCCGGAGATAATCCGGCACCCGCGGATTCCAGTGCTGAACCGGCTGCGGCTGGTTCCGAAGCAGTTCCACCCGGCGGGGGCTGACCTGATGATCTGGTCGTTCAGGTTCTATACCCCGAGTGGGGAAAATTGAGGTATTCTGGCTCGCGGCGGAAGAGGTGCTAAATGTATCAGTGTTCGCCGCGGCCAGTATAAACCTGAACGGACCCCAAAGGATTTCAACAAACAACGGACACGCGTCATTTACTGAATCACACGACCGGGAACCGGCATTTTCTCCATCCGGGAGTTTTCGATCATGGCAAAGAAATTCGATTTCAAAGCGGTTCTGATCAACCACGGCGAAAAGTTCGTCGCCGGTATTGTCGTCCTGCTGGGGCTGTTCGCTCTGTCGAGCGCAAGCTGGAGCGGCTACGACAAGACTCCGGAAGAAATGCAGCTACTTGCGGAGAAGACCGACAAGAAAATGGAAGAAGGCACCATGAGCGACGAGGAGAAGGCGAAGTTCGCCGCAACTCCTGACGTCCGCAGAATGGCCCGGCAGATCGCTGAAGAAACGACGGATCGTGAAAAATACGCCACGAACAGACCATGGAACGAACCGCTGCACCGCATCAACGAAAAACGTTCCAGTGTCGCGGTGATCGCTCCCTTCGATCCGGAAACCTCCGTCGTCAGCGTCGCCATCGCTCTGCCGCCGAAAACGGAAGAGGACGACAAGATGACGAAGTCGATGGAAGACGAGAAAAAGGAAGAAGACCTGACGGACGACGAAAAGGCCCGTCTGAAAGAGCTGAAAGAAAAGTACGGTGAAGCACGCGGGGGTGTTGCGGGAATTGGTGGTTATCCTGGCGGAAGCGGCGGCTATCCCGGTGGCAGCGGTGGTTATCCCGGCGGAAGTGGCGGCTATCCTGGAGGTAGCGCGGCGGTAGCCGGCGGAAGCGCCGCGGCACCCGGTGGTGGTTATCCCGGCGGAAGTGGCGGCTACCCCGGCGGCGGTGCAGCGGCACCCGGTGGGGGTTATCCGGGAGGCAGCGGTGGTTATCCCGGTGGCAGTGGCGGCTATCCCGGCGGAAGCGGCGGTTATCCCGGCGGTGGCGGCGGCGATGCCGGTGGTGGCGACGGCGGCATGATGATGATGATGATGGGCGGAATGGGCATGGGCGGACCCGGTTACGGCTATGGCGCCGGAGTCGGAGGTACGAAAGTGACCAAGCGTGTTCGGCTGTCGGTTGGAGCTTCGGTGCGGCTGGTTGTTGACCTTCGAGAACAGCGGAAGGCCATCTCCGACGCGTTGCACATTCCGGCCAGCAACGTGCAGGCGACTCAGCGATACATCAGCTACGTCGAACTTCACGTCGAACGCAAGGAAGCCATCGCCGGCCCCGATCCGTGGGCGGGTGAATGGGAACCTCTGCGACGGGAAGACTACGCGGAAATCCTGACGGAATCTCTGGGAGTCGACCGCGACATCGTGGCTCCTGCGGTCACCAGAAACACGATCACCATGCCGCTTCCGCGGCGTGCGGCAGGCGTCTGGCGCGCGGAAGAGGCGTCTCATAACCGGCTGGAAAACTTTGAACTCAGCCCGGAAGAACAGGACCTCATCAACAAGATGAATGAACTGATTCTGGAACGCGCCGAGGAAGCTCGTGAGATGCTGCCTCCCATGGAAGCGGAACAGCGGGGATTCACGGAATTTGTTCGCGACGTAAATCAGATTCAGCAGGCGACGGCGAACGCATATGGCGGCGAAGATGCCTTCTTCAGTGGAATCGTCAAGGACATCGAAAGCGGTCTTGGCGAAAACAAGAAGCTGACCGACAAGGAAAAGCAGGTGCTGGATACAAGCCGTGCCACGGCGGAACAGCGTCTGCTGCTTGTCCGGTTCATGGACTTCACCGTGGATCGCGGCAAGACGTATCAGTATCGCGTTCGACTGGAAATGCGCAATCCCAACTTCAACGTTCCGCTGGATCGCCTGGAACAGCCGGAACTGGCCACGCAGAAGACACTGATGTCGGACTGGAGCCAGCCGACGGAACCGGTGGCGATTCCGATGGAGTATCGCTACTACGTGGCGAAAGTGGACGCCGGCTCTCGACCGGGAACGCAGGAACGCGTGGACTTCCCGATCTTCTTCGAAAATACCGACACGGGAATGCCGGTGATGGGTGACGTCAAGGTTCCCGTCGGTATGCCGATCGGTGGTTTCCAGAAGCACGAAGTCGTCAATCTTGCCGAAGAAACGCTCGACAACGAAGACGTGCATTTCCGCACTCGCGATCTGCTGGCGGCCGCGATCGAAGCGCCAAAGCCAAGCGCGTCGGATCATCCGGATCTGGCTGGTGAGCTGAATTCGATCCCGCGAAGCGAAAAGGCGATCCCCGATCGGGTCATCGTTGTGGAATACGATGGCACGCTGGCGATGCGAGCTGTGGGTGATCGCAATGCTCAGGAACAGGATGACTCTCGTGTCATGAAGGCCATCCTTGAAAACTATGATGCATGGCGACAAAAAGCCGCGTCCGCGGCGGATGGCCTGTTCGGTGGTGCCGACGGCGGATCGGCCGGCATGGGAGCCATGATGGGTATGGGAATGGGCGGCGGAAACGCGATGGCCGGTCGGGGATTCGGCTACGGCGGCAGCGGAGGAAAGAAGATGGACTCCCGGGAGCGAGCTCGCCAGCGTCGTGAAAATCAGGGCGCCGTTCCGGGTCTTGGCGGCAGCGGCGGCTATCCCGGCACCGGTAATTGATCGTCGGAATCGCGCCGTCCACGGCCGAACGCTGCTCACGAACTTCGAACCGACTCCCGCACGGGAGTCGGTTTTTTTTGTGGCTGCGACTCACAACTGTCGGATTCACAGCGAATTTCCCGGTCTATTCACGCATTTGTACGATGGGACTCCGATCAGGTCGAATTGCAGCGACGGGATCGGAGTCCTGTTGTACCGTGTGCATTTCGCCGGCTCGACATATACCGCGAGCGGGGCAGAATGAGACATTCGGGCTCGCGGGAGTAAGAAGAGCGAAAAGTATCGGCGTCCGCCGCGGCCAGTATAACCTCCTTTTCGGAGAAGCTTCGTTCCGTGACGGGCTGTTGTGTGTCGTTGGCGGGCAGGCCATAATCTGGTGTCCCCTGGGCCACGGAGCAGCGTGTCATGAGCCATATGGTTTTGCAGTGCAGAGGTTGTCATTCCAAATTGCGATTTCGGACCGACACGGGTCGAACCGAGATCGAATGTCCGCGCTGTGGTGAGATTCTGGAAGTTCCTCAGGTGGAAACGATCTCTCCGCAGCCATCCGTTCCGGGGAACAAGCCGCAGCCGCCTCGTCGGCGCAGTCCCGACCATTCGCGTTCCGCGGACGTCTCCCGTGCAGAATCCGGCGCGACGCGCCGGCAGCAGCGGCCTCGTCCGGCACCGGCGTCTGCGACACGTCAGCGAGTGTCACAAAAGGACGTGCCCGAGATCGACGATTACGATGAAGATGAACTTCGCGCTCGCAGGGAAACGAAGTGGATGTTCGTCGGACTCGCTGTGGTGGCGCTTGTCGCGCTGATCGCGTTTCCGGGAGCGTTCTACCTGCTGCGAGGAGGCGACGACGGCGCGTCGAACGACGCGGCGGTGGCGTCAGGCAACGGAGCGGCCGACGATGGTTCTCAGCGGACGGTGGCAGCGTCACCGCCATCGGGGCAGCCGTCACCTGTCGCACCGACAACTCCGGCGGAAACGTCGCCCGCGCCGTCTTTGGTACGGCCTGCCGACACGGCGCCTGTGACAACAGTTCCCGAACCGGCTCCGTCACCGCGTGCTTCGATGGCGGCCGGTGTGGAACCGCCGCCGCTGAATCCCCAGCCTCAGGCACCGGCCCCGTCGATTGCAGTACCGCCGCAGCAGCCGGCTCCACAGAATCCCGGCGCGGCTGTGGCGGCCGACAACCGGCGACTGCGTTACGGCTGGAAGCAGGGCGACGAACACGTTTATCAGGTCACGGTCGAAGCGGACTTTGGCGATGAAAAGAAGGTCGTAACGGGGGCCTGCACCTACCTGGTCAAGGGCAGCATGGCGGCGAATGGCGCCGACACGGAAAGCTCCGGCACGGGTTTCGCTGTCCGTGCTGACGGATACATCGCTACGTGTGCTCATGTGGTCGAAGGAGCAAAGCGGATCGAAGTCGAAATCGGTGGCCGCACCTATCCGGCTCGCGTGCTGGCGGAACAGCCTCGCGAAGATCTGGCGCTGATTCGGATTGAAGCTCAGAATCTTCCGGTCGTCACGTTTGCGGATTCCAACAGCGTGCAGTTGGCGGAAGGCGTGCGAGCCATCGGGTTTCCGCTGTCAGATGTGCTCGGCACAGGTGTGAAGATTGCCTCCGGCACGATTGCCGGAATCGTCGAAGACCCGAAACGCGGGCGCCGGCTGCAGATTGACGCGCCCATCAATCCGGGTAACAGCGGTGGTCCGGTGGTGAACGAAGCGGGGCAGGTGATCGGCGTCGCCAGCGCGAAGCTGTCCGGCTCGCGGATTAGTTCGGTCGGGTTTGCTGTGCCGGCCAACGAACTTCGCACACTGCTGAGTGCTCAGGGCTTGAACGTTCAAGCTGCGGCAAAACAGCCACCGCTTCCCGGAACCGAGGTCGCTCGACAGGTCACTCCCGCCGTCGCGTATATCAAGGTGTGGGGAACGGCCGGCGGCGACGCGTTTAACGTGGACTTCAGCGCCAGCTTTACGGAGACGTCACGCATGTCCGGCAACGGCCGAATGCCGTTCGGCGGCATGCCCTCGTTTCCGACTTCCAGCAACGATCACGGGACGCTGCGAGTCGACAGTTTCGGCGAAATCACAGAATTCAGCGGCGAGGAACACCTGCCGTTTGTACTGGGTCCGATCGGTTCGTTCTTCATTGAACCGCTTGATCCGTATGGTGATGCGTCGTGGCAGACGGAAGTCGAAACCACGCTGCGGCGCATCCAGAAGGAAGAGGGTTTCGGACCGTTCGGACCGCGGGGAATCGGCGGTCCCCGCATGCGACCGCCGGGATTTGGTCCCGGTTTCGGTCCGAGCTTCGGCCCGCGATTCGGCCCCGGCGGATTCTCACCGTTCGGCGAACCGGAGGAAAAAACGATTGAGACGATTCCCGCTGTCGAACGATCGTCCTATACGCTCGGCCAGGAGCTGAATGAGCGCATTACGATCCGCAAGCAGTACGAATTCACAACGACGCGAAACCAGGCTCGGCCGTACATGAGGATCCGCGGCCAGGGAGACATCGTGTTCGACACGCGGCGAGGCATGCCGGTCAGCTTCGAATACTCGGCCACGCTGGAACAAAACGATGACGACAACAGCGAAACCGCCAGGCTGCCGATCAAAGTCTCCTACCTGCTGCGTGATCCGCAGGAAGTCAAACAGGAGCGCGAAGCAGCGCGGCAGCGCATGGAAGAACACAAGCAGAAGCAGGAACAGGAACGAACTGTCCCGGACCCGGCCCTTGTCGACAGCATTCTGGCGGACATCCGAAAGGCCGAAGGCGGACCGGGAGGATTTGCACCGCTGAAACGTCTGGCGGATATCGCGGTCGTCGATGCGAAACGCGACGAAGTCCTGCGTGTGATCCGCAACCACCAGAAAAACAGCAACAGCGGCGTTCGCATGGGCGCGATGGAGGCGTTCTGCAATTGGGCGACGGAGGAACATGCGGGAGAACTGCAGGCCATTCTGGCCGACAGCGACGCGTCGCTGTTCAACGCCAAACGAGCCGCGCTGAAGAAGATGGCTGCGATGAACAAGCCGGAACTGTTCGAAACGATTATCGACGCAACAGTCGAAGGCAGCCTGCGGAACGACGCGAAGGATGCGCTGATCAACGCCGGCGAAGCGGCCGAAGAACCGATCCTGAAGTCGCTCAGCAGACTGTCCGACGACAACGCCAAGCGCACATTGATTGAAGTGCTGCAGAAGATCGGCACCCGCAAGAGCATCCGGCCGCTGGAGGAGATCGAAAAATCCGGCAGCAACCTGCTGAAGCACAACGCCCAGCGAGCACTCGACGCAATTCGTTCCAGGTTGTAGCCGGACGAACGGCGCTGCTGGTGGGCATCATGCCTGTCCGTGCAGCGACGATCGCGCCATCCGACGTGCGTGCCAAAGCAGGCGAATCGGGTGCCGTCCGGAAATACGGATGTCACAGGGGACATCGTTCGCGGGCGTTGAATCTCGCCGGCTTCCCCGCGATTATCTCTCGGCGCTACGGGCTCCCCTGCGTGATGCGGCGCATTGCGCTTCGCCGCGCGGTATGGCGGCGACTGTTCCAGGAAACCTGCACGATCATCATCGGCGACTTCCACCGGCGCGGCCGGCTTCACGACCTTCAGACAACTGTCAAATGCAAGACTACAAACGGGATTTCATCCGGTTCATGGTGCGTGCCCGGGTGCTGACCTTCGGCGACTTCACCACAAAAAGCGGGCGCCGGACGCCGTTCTTCATCAATACCGGACGCTATCGAACCGGTGCTCAGATGAATGCACTGGCCGGGTACTACGCGGACGCGATCCGGGCGCAGGGCATCGAATTCGATTTCCTGTTCGGACCGGCGTACAAGGGAATTCCGCTGGTTGTGGCGATCGCCATGGAACTCAGTCGCCGGGGTACCGATGTGCCGTTTTGCTTCAATCGCAAGGAAGCCAAGGACCACGGCGAAGGCGGCAGCCTGGTGGGTCACAACCCGTCGGCCGCAGAACGAGTCCTGATTGTCGAAGACGTCACGACGGCGGGAACCTCGATTCGCGAAACCGTTCCGCTGCTGAAATCCGCGGCGGACGTGCGGCTCGCCGGCCTGGTGGTGTCCGTCGACCGGATGGAACGGGGCCTTGGCGATCGCAACGCGTTGACGGAACTGCGGGATCAGTTCACGATGACGACGTTTGCCATCGTGACCATTGAGGAAATCGCGGAATTCCTGCGGGGCCGGGAAGTCGACGGGCAGGTGGTCGTGACCGAAGAACTGTACAATCAGATTCAGGCGTATCGTCGACAGTACGGCGGCAGCGAATAGCAGGAAGTTCCAAGAACAGTCATGGCACAAAAAGACTACTACGAAGTCCTGGGAGTCTCGCGGTCGGCGTCCGTGGATGAGATCCGAAAGGCCTACAAGAAGCTGGCTCGCAAATTTCATCCCGACGCCAACACCGACGACCCGAGTGCTCAGAAGAAGTTCTCGGAGATTACAGAAGCCTACGACGTACTCAGCGACGAAGAGAAACGGAAGAAGTACGACCAGTTCGGCCAGCACTGGAACAAGGTCGGCGGCGGTTCGGGAGGAAACCCGTTTGAAGGCTTCACCGGTGGCGGTGGTTCCGCCAGTTTTGATCTGGAAGACCTGCTGGGTGGCATGTTCGGTGGCGGCGGTGGGCGCAGTCCGTTCGGGGGTGGCGGCGGGGGAGGAAGTCCATTCGGCGGCGGTGCGGGCCGGCGGGCTCAGGTCAGGCCGAACCGGGGCCAGGACGTTCGCGCGGAGGTGCGAGTGCCGTTTCAGGTCGGCGTCGAAGGCGGCGAACACGAAATGTCGCTGCAGACCGGCAGCAAGACCGAACGCCTGACTGTGAAGATTCCGCCCGGCATCGACGATGGTGCCACCATTCGGCTCGCCGGTCAGGGAAACCCCGGTCGCAGCGGCGGCCCGGCGGGAGACGTGCTGGTCACTGTGCGAATTGCCGCCCATCCGTGGTTTCGACGCGAAGGAAAAAACCTGCTGGTTGACGTGCCGATAACGCCAACGGAAGCGGCACTGGGAGCCAAAGTGGACGTGCCGACGCTGACGGAAGGCACGGTCGTCATGTCGATTCCGCCCGGTACCTCCAGCGGTGGCAAGCTGCGTTTGCGTGGCAAGGGCGTTCGCGATCGAAAGACGGGCGAACGCGGCGATCAGCTGGCGGTCATCAAGATCGTCACGCCGAAGGAACTGTCGGATGAAGCCACCGAGTTGTTTCGAAAACTTGAGAAGGCGGCACCTCAACACCCGCGAGAGAATCTGTGGTCGTCATGATCTGACCACATCTTCATTTTACAGATCTACCACTGGGCTTTTGCTCCGTACGCCAGGCAGATGAGCTGGTAGCCCGCGAGTTCCGGTTCGTCCGTGGTCGAGACGTGTCGTTCCATCCGGCATACAGAAATGTCTTGCGATGTGAAATCTTTCAAGTGCAAAGGGATTGGGACCTTTAATCTTTCAATTCAATACATGGAACAGGTCGCGGAGCGAAACGGATTCCCGGATTTTTCTTTCACACGCCGTGACGCAGACTGTTTTCAAATCCGCGCCGGGTCGCGGCCGTGGCAATGGTTCACACGCATTCCGATGATCAACGCACTTGCCCGAATCGACCGCGACCATGACATCCTGTACTTAGAAACAGACTGGTCCGAGGGAGCTTTCCACGTCATCGCAGAAATCCCTGTACTATTCGTGGTATTGCTGATTTGCGATACCCTTCCGCTGTTGGTTGCGGTGCCGGCCGGAGTTATCTGGTGTGTAATTCTGATCGCGTTATTCCGAGAGTTGAACAGACTGAAAGCATTCGCCGAATGTCTGGCGACTCGCATTCAGGCGATGTGTGAGTGAACTGTATGAAACTGCAAATCGCCGGTTCGAACTGTGTTTGAAGGAAACGTCCATGACCGCTTATCGCCTGACCATCGCACTGTTTGTGGTAACCGCGTTCTCGAGTGCGGCTGCATGCCGCGCCGACGTGGGAGTCGGGGCGAAACCTCCGGCCGACGCGGAAGTTCTGATCGACGGCAGCCGCAAGATGCTGGACGAAAAGTGGACGTACTGGGACGGGCCGGGGTTCGCATCGTCGCTGCCGATTAAATGGCAGATTGTCGACGATCCGGTGGACGAGGGCACCGTAGTAATGACCGATGACCCGGCGGCCGCCGGAGGAAAATTCGGCGCGGCGGACATCGTTACCAAAAAGGAATACCGTGACTTCCGGCTGCACATCGAAGTGCTGATTATGAAGCCCGGCGGCAACAGCGGAGTCTACCTGCAGAATCGCTACGAAATTCAGGTGCTGGACGGCGACCGCACAAAACACGGGATGGCGGCTGTCATCAACGAAACGGAATCACCCTATCACGCCTACACAGGAGTCGGCAGGTGGAATGCCTTTGACATCACGTTTCGCGCCGCGCGGTTTCAGGACGGCCAGCGGAAGCAAAAGGCTATCGTCACAATGTACCTGAACGGGATCAGGGTTCACGAAAACGTGGCCATCAATCAGGTTTGGGGTGGACCGAATTCCGGGATCGACGGTGGCAACGACGGCGGCCGGGGCATCACGGATACTCCCGGCGGAATCAAACTGCAGTGTGAAGGCCACGACGTCCGTTATCGCAATGCCTGGATCCGGGAACTGGATCTGAATCGCCCCGACACGAACTTCAGCGAACCCGTCATCTCAAGAAAAACTGATGACGGCGGGGCAACCGTCCCCGCGACGACTACGGAATGACTCGACGATCGCCGTGTTTTTGGATCGGACTCCGCGGGACGCACGCACGGTTTGCGATTCGTTGACGTGCACGCTGAATTCACGTTTCGGTTTGTTGTCCGGGGCGACAACACGGGCGTGGTCGGTTGGAGTGTCCTGTCAGGACGGAATTGATGAGTTTTGTGGCACTGGCTGTGCCAGTGATTTCCGCAGTGCAGACGCACTGGCACAGCCTGTGTCAAACATCAAGACAGGTTTGAAGGGAATGGTAGCCTCAGCAAAGCTGTCTCCCGCCGCATTGTTCACACTGCTAAACTGCCGCCAGACGGAACGGAATCGCTTCGCATCGGTCACCTGCGATTGAACGAAGGAATTCAGCACGTGGCTGAATCCATTCGACTGCGACGCTGAGAAGGAACTCACATGCGGGATCTGAATAACAGGACGGTTTTCCTGACGGGAGCGGCTTCCGGAATCGGCCGCGAACTGGCCATGCAGCTTGCCGGGCAGGGCTGCCATCTGTGTCTGGTAGATGTTGACGAAGCGGGTCTCCGCCGGCTGGCGACGGCGCTGGAATCCTTCGGTGGTCGTGTGTGGACCAAAACGTGCGACCTGACGGATTCCGGCGCCACACACGCAACCGTGGCGGATGCCCTGGCCCACTGCGACACAATCGACATTCTGATCAACAACGCCGGCGTCGCTTATTACGGTCCGACTGAAGAAATGACGCAGCAGCAGTGGGACTGGCTGATGGCTGTCAATCTGCTGGCTCCCATCCGGATCACTCAGCAGTTGCTTCCGCACCTGTTGCAGCGCCCGGACGCACACCTTGTCAATATGTGCAGTATCTCGGGCATTGTGGCGGGAGGCCGGTTTGCCGCCTATCACACCAGCAAATTCGGGCTGATCGGATTTACGGAAGCCATGCGAGCGGAATACGGCCGACGCGGCCTGGGCGTGTCGGCGATTTGTCCCGGACCCGTCAGAACCAGGCTGTATGAATCCGCGGCCAGCAGTGCCGACCGCACGGTGCCGCATCCGCCGGGCTGGCTGTGTGCCTCGCCGGAACGAGTGGCCATGCTGACCATCAAAGCCATTCGGAAGAACAGGCGACAGGTACTGATCACGCCGATGGCTCACGGTTTGTTTCAGTTAAAGCGATTTGCTCCCGGCCTGATCGACTTCGCCAACCAGTTCAGCCGCAGCAAACGCAGACGTCGGCAACAGCGACTTCAGGCAGAAGAGGCCAGACTGCGGGCGATTGAACAGTGCCGCTCGACAGAGGTGTCACACAGCAACGGCTCGAAGGCCGCATAAGACACGGCAACCGGAGTGGCCGCCGAAGCTTCGCGCGTGCAGTGAATGCTGTTGATGCGATGATCGCCGGCGCGAGCATCGATGAACTCATGATAGCCGGTTGCGATGACATTTCGCGGGGATGGGGCTTCGTGAGCCGTTGACCAGGGGTGTGCTTCGAATACACTCAACGCATGAAGCGAAAGAAGATCTCGGTTCCTCAGGAGAACCTCCTCAAGACCGCTCGCCGACTTGCTCATCTGTCGTCGTCGGCGGCGATTGTCCTGCTGGCTGAGGAATTGCTCGACTTTCGCGAAGTCAGGAAACTGCTGCGAGGAACGCGGCTGCTGGTGGCAACGGACAAGGCGGAAATTCAGGCCGCCGTTCGGGAAGACGGAGTCGACCTGGTACCGATCCTGCATGAGCCACAGACGCGTGCAACACAGGTTACGCAGGCGCTGCTGGAGGCAATCGCCGACGAACTGCTGCAGTCGGGCGACGTCATCGTTGCCGTTTATGCCAGCTTCGAGCGTCACACGTTCGACACGATCAGTCTGATTCAGCTTGCCGAACAGCTCGCGAAACTGACTTCCCGCGATCTGCAGCGGCTGGAAACTCAGGTGCCGCTGGAAACGCTGCGGCTGGTCGTCGACCTGGCCTGTGAAATCGGACGCGAAGGTCGAGAAGGCAAGCCCGTCGGCACGCTGTTCGTCGTCGGTAACCACCGCAAGGTGATGGGCCTGTCCCAGGAGCAGGTACATGACCCGTTCAAGGGGTACTCCCGCGCAGAACGGATGCTGCGCAATCCGCGAGTGCGCGAAAGCATGAAGGAGCTTGCTCAGATTGACGGGGCGTTCGTGATTTCCGCCGACGGAGTCGTGCAGGCTGCCGGACGGCATTTGCGAGCTTCCGCGGAGAATCTGACGCTGTCAAAGGGCCTTGGTTCCCGGCACTGGGCCGCGGCGGAAATCTCCAAGGCAACCGACGCGATTGCCATCGCGGTGTCGGAATCCACCGGGACCGTCAGAATCTTTCAGAATGGCGTGGTTGTCCTGCGGCTGGAACCGATGGACGCCAATATGAAATGGACGGATTTCGATACAGAACCGCCAGCAATCGATTCGTAGTGCGCCACGTACGCGGTCACGGTCACTCATGCGAAGCCATTGGTCCGTCTGTCGTTCAATTGCGGGTCACACATATCAGGAAAGCGATTCCTGCGTTCGAGAACGCGGGCGGCGGATCTTTCAAGCAAACTGGAAGCGGAAATGGCAGGCTTCCAAAAGAAGTCGGTCGCACTAAGATACCGGCGGCAGATGGCAGCGGGGGAAGCCGTCGCATGCTGTCCGCGACTGCCGCGCCATGCGTTCGCTGCGGCTCGCACAACGGTGCAGCGCGAGCGGGATCGACAGGTCTGTCGATCACGGGCTCAGGTGTTCATCATCACCGTATCGTGTTTTCGCTGTTCGACTTAGCGTTTCGAATCCACCGACGGAAGAGGTTGTGACGAACGAATGCACCGCATCACCAGGGGGCTCGATCTTCCGATCACAGGAGAGCCCGAACAGATCATCACCGACGGTCCTCCAGTCAGCCAGGTTGGATTGCTTGCGGCTGACTACGTTGGAATGAAGCCGACGATGTTCGTGCAGCCGGGCGATCTGATCAAGCTGGGTCAACCCCTGTTCGAAGACAAGAAGACAGCAGGGGTCATCTACACCAGTCCGGCAGCCGGGACGGTACTCGAAGTCAACCGCGGTGCTCGACGCGCGTTCCGGTCAATTGTCATCCAGACGGAAGGTAGCGACGCTGTCGAGTTCCGGGCTCTCGGCGAACGAGATTTCGCCGGCGTGACTCGCGACGCAGTCACGGAGTTGTTGACTTCCAGCGGCCTGTGGACGTCATTTCGGACGCGGCCGTTCAGCAAAGTCCCCGCCCCCGGAAGCGTCCCCAACTCCATCTTTGTGCAGGCCATGGACACAAATCCACTGGCCGTCGACCCGTCAATTGTCATTCGGGATCGGGAAGGAGATTTTCGATTCGGACTGATGGCCCTGGCGAAACTGACCGGCTCCGTCGTTCACCTGTGTCGAAGACCGGCCAGTCCCGTGCCCGGTGAAGATCTGCCTGGCGTCCACACAAGTCAGTTTGAAGGACCGCACCCGGCCGGCCTTCCCGGAACGCACATCAATCGACTGGACCCGGTGGGCCTGAAGAAAACTGTCTGGACGATCAACTACCAGGATGTCCTGGCGATCGGCCACCTTGTCATCACGGGGCGGCTGAAGCTGGAACGAGTCGTTTCCGTGGCCGGGCCGTCCGTGAAGAATCCGAACCTTGTTCGTACCCGCGTCGGGGCGAGCCTGGATCAACTGGTAAGCGGACGGCTGAACGAAGGCCGGGTTCGCGTCATCTCCGGAAGCGTTCTGAGCGGGCGAGCCGCAGCAGACGACGCTCGGTTTCTGGGGCGCTATCATCTCCAGGTGTCGGCCATCCCGGAAGGGGACCAGCGGGAGTTCCTCGGCTGGCTGACACCCGGAAGCGGAAAGTTCTCCGTCAGCCGGATCTTTACGTCCGCCTGGGACAGAACTCGCCGCTTTGCGTTTTCGACGTCCACGGAAGGCAGTAAACGGGCAATGGTTCCCGTCGGCATGTATGAGAGGGTGATGCCTCTGGACGTTGAGCCCGCGTTTCTGCTACGAGCACTGATTGTAGGTGATACCGAACAGGCCACGCTGCTCGGGTGTCTGGAGTTGGACGAGGAAGACCTGGCGCTCTGCACATTTGTCTGCCCCGGAAAGTATGACTATGGCCCCTTGTTGAGAACGAACCTGACTCAAATTGAAATGGATGGGTAGCACGAACGACCTGTCAGCCCGATTCCCTTGCGGCGACCTGTGTCGGGCGGCGGACAAGACTGAAACGGCGGTACTTTTCGTTGGCGGGTGGTGATACCGCGGAACCGCAACGACCGTCACCGCCCGATCGCACGCTTTCGGCGTTCCGGGATGCTGCCAGGCCGACTCAGCCAGGCAGAGATTCGGAAGTGAAATGACAAACGGGATATGAACTAACGCTCTGATTCGAGGCACCGGGATACGCCAGGTCGTGAGACCGGTCGCAGCGAACGAGGCAACATCCGGATACACACCTCAGCCCTTCAGTGCACCATCTGGTTCCGGTCGGATCGAATGAAATTCCTCAGAAACAAACTGGATCAACTGGAGCCGCTGTTCCACAAAGGCGGAAAGCTGGAACGGCTGTATCCGCTATATGAAGCGCTGGACACGTTCATCTACACGCCCGGCGAGATCACAAGAACGGCTTCTCATGTCCGCGACGGCATGGACCTGAAGCGCATGATGATCACCGTTGTGGTCGCGCTGATTCCGTGTATCTATATGGCGTGCTGGAACACGGGTTATCAGGCGGACACGGCGGCAAGAGCCGTCATTCAGGATGGAATGTCCGTGGAAGCCTATCTGCAGCAGATGGGCTGGCGGGAATCACTGCTGCATGGAATGGGGTGGGATCCCGCCGGCGGAGGAAACTGGCTGTGGCACATTCTGCACGGCGCGCTGTACTTCGTTCCCGTCTATCTGGTGACAAATATCATCGGCGGTTCCTGGGAAGTCCTGTTCTGCTGTGTTCGCAGGCATGACCTGAATGAGGGCTTTCTGGTGACCGGTATGCTGTTTCCGCTGACGCTGCCGCCGACAATTCCTTTGTGGCAGGTGGCTCTGGGGATCAGCTTTGGCGTGGTGATCGGCAAGGAAGTGTTCGGCGGCACCGGGAAAAACTTCCTGAATCCGGCGCTGACTGCCCGTGCATTCCTTTATTTTGCATATCCCGGTCACATTATCGGCGACAAAGTCTGGGTCGCGGCTGTCGATACATTCAGCGGCCCGACTCTGCTGACCAGCATGGGATCTATCCAGAAGGTTCAGGCGGGTGGAGCATCATTCCGAGCCGTGACGGAAAGCCTGAATCTTGGATTCTGGGACGCCTTCATGGGCTGGATTCCCGGGTCGATGGGAGAGACCTCCACATTGGCATGTCTGCTGGGAGCGGCTTTCCTGATTCTGACCGGCGTGGGGTCATGGCGAGTCATGGCGGGCGTCCTGGTCGGTGCTCTGGGATTGAGCGTGCTGCTGAACGGCGTTGACAGTCAGACAAATGCCGTGTTTCAAATCCCGGCGTATTGGCACCTGGTTGTCGGCGGATATGCCTTCGGCCTGGTGTTCATGGCCACCGATCCCGTTTCCGCGGCGATGACCGATACCGGACGATGGTTCTATGGCATCCTGATAGGAATGCTGACGATCGTGATTCGCGTCATCAATCCGGCATTTCCGGAAGGCATCATGCTGGCCATTCTGTTCGGCAACGTGTTCGCACCCGTGATTGACTACGTCGTCGTTCAGAAAAACATCAAGCGGAGGCTGGCTCGCAATGCAGCGTGACTCCATCCAAAACACGTTTCGAGTAGCCATTCTGCTGTGCCTGGTCTGTTCCGTGCTGGTGTCCGCAATGGCCGTGGGATTGCGGCCGATTCAGCAGAGACAAAAGCAGGAATTCAAACAGAAGAGCATTCTGAAGGCAGCCGGCCTGTGGACGGACGAAGACGAATCCGATAGCGCGGCTGATGTTTCCGAGTTTTACAACCGGTTTATTACACCGGTGATTGTTGACCTGGAAACCAATACATCCAGCGAGCGGTTTGAACCGACGGACCCTGACCTGGATGCTGAACGCGCGGCCCGCAGCAATGAACTCAGCGACGCACTCCCCGCAGGAATGGATCCGGCAGGCATCCGCCGTCGCGAAAAATATTCGATCGTGTACGAGGTCCGCGACAACGGTGAACTCCGAACGCTGGTCATTCCGATCCGGGGATATGGACTCTGGTCGACACTTTGGGGCTTCATTGCTCTGGATGTGCAGAATGCGGTCGGCGATCCTTCAAAAATTTCCGTGGTCGGAATCACCTACTACAAGCACGGCGAAACGCCCGGCCTGGGAGGTGAAGTGGAAAATCCGCTCTGGCGCGAGAAATGGGTTGGCAAGAAGATCTACGATCCCAACTGGAATGTGGAGATTGAAGTCGCCAAGGGCGCGTCAGGCGATTATCAGGTTGACGCACTTTCAGGAGCAACACTCACGTCTAACGGCGTCAGCAATATGCTCAGTTTCTGGTTTGGCCCGGAAGGTTTCGGACCGTATCTGAAAAATCTTCTGGGAACCGCCCAGGCCGGGATCGGTTCGTCCGCTGAACAGTCCCCCGCACATTGATTTAACACCCGATGTTCGCCGCCGGAGAATGTCCGGTTGCGACGAATGCAGCATGTTGCCGAAAGCCGCCCGGCTCTGTATTTGGTTGATGATTGAGCAATCTGATGGCTGAGCAAACTCCCAAAAAGGTCCTGCTGGACCCGCTGTTCAACAATAATCCGATCACACTCCAGATCCTCGGGCTGTGCAGCGCTCTGGCGGTCACGACCAACCTCAAGACATCCTTTGTCATGGCGGTTGCAGTAACGCTGGTCACGGCGTTTTCAAGCGCTGCCGTCGCGCTGATTCGCGAGGTGATTCCCACGAGTATCCGCATTATCGTGCAGATGACGGTGATCGCGTCACTGGTGATCGTCGTAGACCAGTTCCTGCAGGCCTTTGCGTTCACGCTCAGCCAGAAATTATCCGTGTTTGTCGGACTCATCATTACGAACTGCATCGTCATGGGCCGCGCCGAAGCATTCGCCATGAAGAATGGTCCGCAACTGAGCTTTCTGGACGGAATCGGCAATGGCCTCGGTTACAGCATGATTCTGATCATTGTGGGTTTTGTCCGGGAACTGACCGGCTCCGGAAAGCTGTTTGGAATAGTGATACTGAAACCGGTCACGGAAGGCGGCTGGTATACAACAAACGGCCTGATGCTGATCTCCCCAAGCGCCTTCTTCATCATTGGGATGATTATCTGGATCATCCGCACCTTCAAACCGGAGCAGGTGCAGTCTGAATGACAGCCTGATTCTCCCGCGCTTGCCTGATGCCGTCATTCGTTCTGCCAAAGTGAACAGCCATGGAACACTATTTGAGCATCTTTCTGAAGTCCGTTTTTACCGAAAACCTCGCTCTGGCGTTCTTCCTGGGCATGTGTACGTTCCTGGCCATGTCAAAGGATGTGAAGACAGCATTCGGGCTGGGAATCGCAGTCATCGTGATTCAGGGCATCACGGTTCCGGTCAACAACCTGATTTTCCAGTACCTGTTGCAGCCAGGGGCATTAAGCTGGACTGGAAGTGAGGCTCTGGCCGAACAGGACCTGATGTTCATCGGCCTGATCAGTTACATCGGTGTCATCGCGGCGATGGTGCAGATCCTGGAAATGACGCTCGATCGCTACGTCCCCGCTCTTTACAACACGCTGGGCATCTTTCTGCCGCTGATTACGGTCAACTGTGCAATTCTGGGCGGAACACTGCTGATGGTGGAACGCGGCATGGGATTCGGCGACAGCGTTGTCTTCGGTTTTGGCTCCGGTTTCGGCTGGGCATTGGCGATCGTCACTTTGGCCGGCATTCGGGAGAAGATGAAATACAGTGACGTTCCGGCCGGATTGCGGGGACTTGGAATCACCTTCATTACTGTGGGGCTGATGGCTCTGGCATTTCAGTCGTTTTCCGGAATCCAGTTGTAGCAGTCACGAATAATGTGTTCCTTCACCATCCCGGACTGGTCAATGCGTGACGCTGACCTGATTTTTCCTGCACTGTGTCAAGCTTCCGCCAGGGTGCAAACACGCCTTTCCGCTGGCACCTCTTTCAGGATCTGCCCGCAACCGGCACAGGATCCTGAGTAAGACTCGTAAACGGTTTCGGTTTACCTCATGGACAAATTACTCGCCATCTTCTTCGGCGTTGTCATGTTTACCGGCATCATCACTGCGCTGGTGGCCGTGATTCTGGGAGCCAGAAAGCAACTGGTTTCCAGCGGCGACGTTCACATCCTGATTAACGGCCAGAAAGACATCACCGTTCCGGCGGGTGGCAAGCTGCTGGGAGCACTCGCGTCTCAGGGCATCTTTGTTTCCTCCGCCTGCGGGGGCGGCGGAACTTGCGCGCAATGCAAAGTTCTGATTCACGAAGGCGGCGGCGACATCCTGCCGACGGAAAAGACGCATATCAACAAGAAGGCGGAACGCGAAGGCTGCCGGCTGTCCTGTCAGGTGGCTGTCCGGCAGGACATGAAGATTGAAGTTCCGCCGGAAGTCTTTGAGACAAAGAAGTGGCAGTGTACCGTGCGGTCCAATCGCAACGTGGCCACGTTCATCAAGGAACTTGTGCTGGAGTTGCCCGAAGGTGAGGACGTCGGCTTCAAGGCCGGCGGTTACATCCAGATTGAATGCCCGCCGCATCAACTGAAGTATTCCACTTTCGATGTTGAGGAACGCTTTCGCGAAGATTGGGACAAGTTCAACCTCTGGAGCATCGAATCCGTCGTTACGGAACCTGTCGTCAGAGCCTATTCGATGGCCAACTATCCGGGCGAAAAGGGCATCATCATGCTGAACGTCCGCGTCGCCAGTCCTCCGCCGCGGTCACCACCGGGAACTCCGCCGGGGAAAATGTCGTCGTTTATTTTCAACCTGAAACCCGGCGACAAAGTGACGATTTCCGGACCGTACGGTGAATTCTTTGTGAAGGAAACGCCGGCTGAAAAGGTCTACATCGGCGGTGGCGCCGGGATGGCTCCGTTGCGGTCTCACATCTTTGAGCTTTTCAAAAGGGTTCACACCGAAGCCAAGGTGTCATACTGGTACGGTGGCCGCAGCACTCGTGAGTTGTTCTACATCGATGAATTCGAAGAGATTGCTCGCAGGCACGACAACTTTTCGCTGCATATCGCCCTGTCCGATCCGTTGCCCGACGACAACTGGACCGGTCTGAAGGGGTTTATTCACCAGGTTCTGCTGGACGAATACCTGTCAAAGCATCCGGCTCCGGAAGACTGCGAATACTACATCTGCGGTCCTCCGATCATGCTGAAATGCGTGCAGGACATGCTGTCCGACCTGGGCGTCGAACCGGAAAACATCGCGTTCGACGACTTCGGCGGATAGGCACGGGCAGGCTGCCATTCATCCCGGTGTTGTTGCTGCTGCTGGTCAGGTGATGCCGACACTCCGGTTTTCGTGCAGTGACGTGTTGCGGAGCCGCGGTACAATGAACCGTTGGCTCCGCTTTCAGTCCGGAACGTTTCCAGCCATGGCGACACCTCTGCGAATACTGGTTTCAGCAGCGATTCTGTTGTGGATTCCATCGATACGGACAGTCAATGCCGCTGAGCCGCTGCGGATCAGCGGCGAGACGATGGGCACTTACTATGCCATCGTCGTGGATTCGCCGGCGTTGACCGACGATGGCGAAGCACTTCGCGCGGCCATCACTCAGCGGCTGGCAGAGATCAACCGCCAGATGTCGACCTGGGATGCCGAATCGGAGATTTCGCGGTTTAACGCCAGTCGCGGCACGGACTGGTTTCCCGTTTCGGCGGAACTGGTCGCCGTGGTTCAGGAGGCCGGACGCATTCACGCGCTTTCGAACGGCGCATTCGATCCGACCGTTTCGCCCCTGATTGATCTCTGGGGGTTTGGAGACCGGCGCGAGAAGTCGATTCCGACGGACGAACAGATCCGGACTGCGCTGGGCCATACCGGGATGACGCGCGTCGAAACGCGACCGGATCCGCCGGCCATCAGAAAGCAACACCCGGCAATTCAGTTGAACCTTTCCGCAATTGCCAAGGGATACGGCGTCGACGCGATCGCGGAACTCATCATTGCGGAAGGCCAGCCATCGTTCGTTGTCGACATCGGCGGCGAGACTCGCGCGGGCGAGGCGAAGTCAGCGCAAGGGCTGGCGGATCGGCATTGAATCCCCCCTGCAGCAGAATCCATTCGCTCCGCCTTCCGCTCGGCAGGAACCGCTGAGCCGCGTGCTGGAACTGACGAATTCGTCCGTGGCAACCTCCGGCGACTATCGGAATTTCTACGAAATCGACGGCGTCCGGTATTCCCACACGATCGACCCGGTGACCGGACGGCCCGTACCACATCCGCCGGCTTCTGTGTCTGTCATTCACAAATCGTGTATGACGGCGGATGCGTGGGCCACCGCCATGATGGTGCTGGGCAGAGAGAAAGGAATTGCCGTCGCAAAGGCAAATGGCCTGTCGGTGTTGTTTCAGGAGCTTGTCGGTAACGGGCAGGTCCGCGAAACGGCTGCGGGGGACTTCGAAGGTTCGGAGACAAAGGTCAAATCTTCATCGGACTGGATTTCATTCGTGGCGGCGGCGGTGCTGTTTCTGCTGGCGATCGGCGGAATGAGCATCGGCGTGCTGGTGAAGAACCGGGAGTTGAAGGGCAGTTGCGGCGGACTAGCAGCCATGCCGGGTTCCGACGGACGATCGATGTGCGAGCTGTGCAGTACTCCCCGGGAAGACTGCGTGAACGACGAACTGCGAAGGCAAATGCAGTCGGCCGGCGAACAGAGGTGAATTAACTGTCGCGCACCAGTCCCGGGATGTTTCTTCGATCCTGTCGAGTCGTTTTCCGGCACCGTACAGGCCCCAGCCCAGCAGGATCGCCGGCACCGCCACAAGACTGATCAGGAATGCGGGATCGTTCAGAATTCGTTTCAAGAGCGGCGATCCCGGCCTGGCTGAGCGCGGTGGTTGTCAGCGCACGCGGTAGTCGCGAGATGGTGCGGGGCCGACGATGGAGCCGTCGCTGAACCGGCGGATCACCGGACGACCGAGCGGGTTTCTCGTGGCGGTCCGCGTGCCTCTGCCGGGACTCCCTGCTGACGCGCCTGGTCCGCGTCGGCGGCGATTTGAAACGGCCGGTGGACAACGGTCGTTTCGACCTCGCCCCTGAAAAACAAGCCCCTGGAATTCAATCCTCATAGGAGCATCCCATGCCAGCTTGTGTTCAAACGCCGTTTCACCGCCAAGTTCGGTCGCCGCGTCGAACTCAACCAAGACGATTCGTGGGTCGGCGAATCTCGGGCCTCCGAGAATTCGAAACCACAACTTGGCAAGGCCGTAGTGCGCCGGAATCTGAAGCTTGAATCGAACCTCAAGGTCGGGTTCGTCGCGCAAGCGGCGGAGGTCGGAAGTGTGCGGCAGGTTGGTTGAAAAGCGGAGCGCACCGTCAGGCGAAATGCCGGAATTGACCCCGGCATCTGCCGGCGGACCCCAGATGCAGGCCAGTGGATCAAACAGGAACTCCTGCGTTGTGCTGCATCCTGGTATTCCGCGAATTGCGAATCCCAGAGATGAACCGCCGCGACGTGAAGTCCACGATTGAAATGCCATCTGGGCCATCGTTCAGCTCCTCTCTTCATGCAGGACCATTCGGCAGGTGTGGTGCCGTTCGTCATTTGCGGACCAACATCCATTCTCGCCTCAAAGCCGCTACAGTTGATTGCTTTCCGGAAGAATTGAAGCATCGGGATATCAAACACGTCTCCGCGAATCGGCAGTCGAAATCCACTGGTTGAGAACTTCCATTCGGGTCCCGCACGCGCAATCGTTCGCTGCTGCTGGACTCCGCGCCGTCCGCTGAATAGGTTGTGTCCGCCGGACAACGCCGCCACTTCATTCCTGCCAAAATGGTTGACCGCTGATGGAACCGGACTCCTCCGACTCAACGCTTCGCTTTACGCCGAATGCATCTCCTTCGCTGGGAGTCGAGATTGAACTGCAGCTCGTTGACAGTGAATCCTTCGCGCTGCGGAGTTCGATTGCCGAGGTGCTGGCCGCACTGCCGGACGACATGCGCGGCGTTGTCAAACCGGAATTGATGCAAAGCTATCTGGAAATCAATTCCGGCGTCTGCCAGACGGTGCGACAGGTCGGTGAGGATCTGCGGCGCAAGCTGGATGTCGTGCAGTCGGCGATCGATCCGCTGGGACTGCGGCTGTTCTGGGCGGCCACGCATCCGTTTTCGTCATGGCGCGATCAGCAGGTGACCGTGGATGAACGGTATTTCCGCCTGGTGGAACTCATGCAGGACGTCGCTCGCCGGCTGGTTACGTTCGGCCTGCACGTTCACGTCGGCGTCGACACCGGCGACAAGGCCATCATGGTCTGTGAGCGCATGATGAAGCATCTGCCGCTGTTGCTGGCGCTGTCGTCCAATTCGCCGTTCTGGGAAGGCCGCAACACCGGTCTGCATTCCAACCGCTCCAAGATCATGGAAGGACTGCCGACCGCCGGACTGCCCCATCAGATGAGAAATTATTCCGAATACGTCTGGCTGATTCATCACCTGGTGGAGACCGGTTTCATCAACACAATTCGCGAAATCTGGTGGGACATCCGGCCGCACCACAACTTCGGCACTGTGGAAATCCGCGTCTGCGACATGCCACCGAATCTGGATCAGGTGCTGGCGATCACTGCCCTGATTCAGTGCCTGGTCGTCGCGATCTCCCGGGAGATCGAACACGGAACGTTTCAGTCGGAGTATCATCCGATGATGGTGCAGCAGAACAAATGGCGGGCCATCCGGTTCGGAGCCGACGCGCAACTGGTCAGTACATCCGACTTCCGACAGCGATCCGTCCAGCAGGCCGTGGACGAACTGGTCTCGCGGCTGTTGACCACGGCTCGGCTGCTGGACTGCGAACAGGAACTGCTGTCGGTATCCTCCCTGCCCGCAAACACGGGCAGCCGCCAGCAACTTCAGATCTACGACGCTACCGGCAGCCGCCAGGAAGTGGTCCGCAGAATGCTGCAGGACAACTGCTGGCAGGGGAGTTGAGGATTGAGAGACAGGTCGGGTAGCGAGACGTAGACGGCTTTCGATTCCGTACCACTCTTTCATTTCCTCGCAGCCGGGAATTCGGATGGGCGATCCTGGCCTTTTGTCCGCACGGGAATGACCGCGCTGCTAAAGATCATCCGCCGGACAACCATCACGCGCCGCATAACCGAGCGCTGGTCCGGTTGCGATTGACGGGACTTTCGCGACGTGATGCCGCATTGCAACATAGGCTTGCGGCATGAGCACCGCCGTCATCAGCAGCAGATCCGCCGCGCCCGCCGCTACGCCGATGCGGATTTCGGTGCTGCGATCGCATGACAGCCTGGTCAAAGTCTGGCTGATCCTGGTTACGGCCGCCGCCGGATTTGCTCTGCTGATTCGACACGGCATGCAATTGGATTTTCTGTCCTGCGGCGCCGCGGTCGGAACTGTGGCGTTGCTGCTGCCGTTTGCGGTGGCGTTCGACAACCGCGGGATTCCGCAGTTCGCGAACCTGCTGACCGGTTTCCTGTTCATGGTCGTCTTCAATCTGTTCCTGACGATTCTGACGTATGCCGGAACGCCGCTGAACGCAGCTCTGGTTGACGGACAACTGATCCAGTTCGACGCGGCGATGGGAATTCACCTGCCGTCCATTGTCGAATTCAGCCGGCGGCATCCAAACCTGCAGTGGTGGCTGTCGATGTCCTATGCGTCGGTGCTGCCGTCGACGCTGCTGGCGATCGTTGTGCTGGGCTGCGACCGCGACGTGAAGCGCCTGCAGAACTTTGTGATGACGTTCATGATCGCGGGACTGATCACCAGCGTCGTGTTCTTCGTCACTCCGGCGGAAGGTCCGTTTGCGGCCTATGGCTACGAGCTGCGCGCCGACCAGCAGCGGTTTCTGGACCACTTCCGCGCGCTGAGGTCGCAGCAGTTTCCGGTGGTATCGATGTCGAATCTGGAAGGGCTGATCACGTTTCCGTCGTTTCATACAACCTGGGCGGTGCTGCTGGCGTTTGGGTTTCGGCACTACCGCTGGTTGTTCGTGCCGATGCTGCTGCTGAATTGTGCCGTGGCCGCTTCGACAATGACGACCGGCTGGCACTATGGCAGCGATGTCGCCGGAGGACTCCTGACTGCCGCGGCAGCCGTCGCCGCAGCGCGGCTGCTGACTCGCGATGCGTCAGAGAAATCCCCACAGCTCCATTCGGCAAATCCCTGACGACGCCATGCGAGTTTGTCCGACGCCGAAACGCGGAATTCGGCCGATTGGCAATCGCACCGGAAGCCGGAGAATGGCTGGCACCGCATGGGACATCGTTCCCGGCGTCTCGCCACGATCCCCTCTCCGGGAATCCTGTCCGATCCGTGGTGTGTCGCCGGGCCATGGCAAAAGTGACACCGGACTCGGCTATCCCCGGTGCCGCGTGTTCTGCTGTGGAGCCGGAAGTCCCGTTTCAGAACCGGGCTGTTCTGAATCGCGGCAACTTTCCGTACGGCTCTTCGTCGCACGCTCCGATGACTTCAACAAGGGAGGATGTCATGCCACAGCCACAAGTCCGTGCGCAGACTGCGCCACCGCCACGTCCTCGGTTCTCCGCCAGGACCACCGCCGAGCCATACCGGGCCGAAATGTTGTTGCTGGAAGGGCCGAAGGTCGCCAGGCAGGCCCGCCTGACGTTCCAGGATTTGCCGGGCTGCGACGCTGCCGAAGCAGAACACCGTGGTTACACACCGCATACCGTGGCGCTGCTGTCGACCGATGACATTGTCCGAATGGACGCCGATGAGATGCTGGAAGTGATTCGCGTGGCCGACTTCCCGATCCTGAGTTTCGATGACCTGAGACGGCTGAAGTTTGCTCATCGATCCACGCTGGAACGGCTGGTCTATCTGGCCAGAGAATGCTGCCGCAACCGTGAGTGCCGGGACGGACATGCGCACCGCAGAATCGGTTCCGGCGACACCTTCAAGTGGTTCCGCAGCAAGCCGCGGTAGCTGCCGGTTCCGACAAACAGCGGACATCGTCACCGCGGCGATGCCCGCTCTTTTTTTTCGCCCGGTTGTCTCGCTCGGCGCTTTACACCGTATTCAGCAGTTCGCCGATATTGCTGAAGATCACGAAGTCAGCGTCCGGCGGCTGAACAATCACGCCAATCGCGGCATTCGTGTAGGCGACATGTCCGAGCTGAGCGCTGCTGAGCTGCAGAGTCAGTTGCGTGTCGGACTGAATGCTGCCGACGACAAACTGATCGGTGCCAATCGTGATGACGTCGCCGGCGGCCAGTTCGGAGGTGAACAGCGTGCCGATTCCGGTCACAGCAGCCCCGCCGGCCGCGACGGTCGCGGTTCCGGTCAGCGTTTCGATCGGTGGGACGCTGACCGGAGTTTCTCCCAGAGCGGAGACTCCTGTCGCACCCGTCAGGTTGTACGGGACCAGTGTGTTGATCGCGTCGACAGTGTTCATGCCGTCGCCGATCACGCGTCCGAAGACGGTATGAACGCTGGTGTCGGTGGCGCTGTTGCGATCCAGGAACGTGTTGTCCACCACATTGACGAACCACTGACTTGTGCCGGCATTGATGTTTCCGGCCGGCAGAGCCATCGACAGCGTGCCGCGAAGGTTGGAATTCGCCTCGAGAAACTCGTTCTGGATCGTGGGGAACGTGGGCACGTTCGAAATCGCGCCACCGCTGACCGTGAATCCGCCGCCCTGAATCACAAAATCCGCGGGAGAACGATGCACGAACATGTCCTGATAACGGCCGGAATCCACGTAGTTCAGAAAGTTGGCCACGGTAATGGGAGCATCCGTGTCCAGCAGTTCCACGTCGTAGAAGTCCATCACGGAATCCTGGTTCAGGTCCTGATTCGTGTCGAACCGAACAACCGTTCCGATTGCGTAATGGACCTTCAGAGCGTTGAAGACTTCGTCGCCGCTGCTGAGCCGGGAGCGGACATTCAGCGAGTTAGCTCCGTGATTTGTCGTATTGTTCGACAGGACCACGTTCATCGTGAACGTCCCGTCGGGAGCCGCGATGGTGGTGCCGTCGTCGAAGTTGCCGTCGGCATTCGAATCAATGGCCACGGTCGCACCGGGGGCGGTCGTCCCGGCCACGACGAATGTCTGGTCCTTCGTGATCAGTGTGCCCACCGACTGAACGGTCGTGTTCGCGGAATTGTCGAACGTCAGAGACAGGATCTCGTCGTTGACCACCGTGATGTTGGTCGACACCGTGGGATGACCGGGGGTCGTCGCGGTGATGGTCGCGACCGTGTCGTCGTCAAAGTTCTGGTCATCGGTAATCGTCAGCATCACGGTGACTTCGGAAACGCCGGTGCCGAACGTCGCTGTCGAGGGACCGGAAATCTTCGCACCGGCCGAGTACGTCAGACTGACGGTTTCCTCCGCCGTCGTGGCGCCGGTGCGCGTGATGGTCATCGTCAGTGAACCATCGGTTTCATCAACGGAGTTGGACGACGGTGCCAGCACGATGCTGGCGACATCGTCGTCGGTCACACTGATGTTGGCCTGAGCGGGCGTCGCGCCGGATGCCGTTGCAGTGATCACAATCAGGGCGTCGCCGTCCACCACGTTGTTGTTGACGGTGGCAACGTCAACCGTCACCGACGTCTGATTCGCGGGAATCGTGGCCGTGGCGGGAACCGTCAGCCGGGACGTGCTGGATGATCCCAGCGACACCGTCAGCGGCGATGCCGATGCGACGTTGCGCGTAATCGTGACGGATGTCGCGCCGGCACCGTCGGCCTCTGAAACCGTGGCATCCGCAACGCTGACGGAAAGTGACAACGACGAATCGTTGTCGTTGACGGTGATCGTGTCCGAACCGCTGACGAATCCGGTGCCGGAAGCAGTAATCGTCACGCTGGCGTTTCCGTCAGCGGTCGTATTCGGGACAGTGGTCGCCGTAAACGTGGCCGACGACTGTCCGGCGGGAATTATCACCGTCGCAGGAACAGTCAGCCGACCGGTGGCCGACGATGTCAGGTTCACCGTCAGAGCGTCGGCCGTATTGGAATCGCGGCTGACTGTGACCGTCACGGTGCTGGCGGTTCCGGCGTTGCCAGCGGTGCCGTTGTCTTCCGAAACTGAGGCGACGGGGATATCGACGGTCAGCGCCGGTGCTTCGTCGTCCGTCACGGTCACATCAACGGTACCGGAATTCACGCCGGTTGCGGTTCCGGTGATCGTCACTGTGGCGTCACCGTTGATCAGAGAATCGTCGATGGCATTCAGGTCGACCGTCACAGACGTCTGGCCGGCGGGAATGGTGACGGTTGCGGAAGCCGGGTCCAGTCGCGCGGCATTGGACGACGTCAAATTCACGACCAGGTCCGCTGTCGTATCGGTATTGCGTTCGATGGTGACCGTGGCGACACCTGTCCCGCCGTCTTCGGCCACCGTCGAGTTATCGACGGTCAGAGTCAGGCCGGGGTCGAACGCCGCGACCGCCGCTGCCGCTCGCGCCAGGGCTCCCGTCACGGGATCAGTAATCCGAGCCGCGATGATGGCGTCGGCCACGGTGGAGAGTTCAAAGTTTCGAACACGCGCGCGTCGTGCAGTGCTGGCGGCGTCCCGGGAGATTCCGTCATTGCCGGCACCGCCGAACGCTCGCAGCTTGTCTCGCACGGTGGATGCCTGCGAAACGACACTGTCGTTTCCGGCGCCCGCAAACACACGCGCGTCGTCACCGACCGTGCTGTTGCTGATCATCAGAACGTCGTTCCCGGCGCCGGCAAATGCCGACAGGTCGCGGCCCAGCGTCGAATTCTGAATCACCACATTGTCGCTGCCGCCGTAAGCAAACACGCGCGTATTGTCGCGGATCGTGGTGCCTGTGATGACGATGTCGTCCGCCGACGAACTGCCGTGAATCCGCGCGTCGTCCCCGATCATCGAATCACTGACGTTGATCAGGTTGCTGCCGGCTCCGCCATGAATCACCAGGTCGCCGCCGATCGACGAATTCTGCACGCTGATCGTATCGTTGCCGGGAAGCCCAAAGATCGTGACGTTGCCGCCGACCGTGGAATCACTCAGCGCGACGCTGTCGTCCCCGACGCCAGCCCAGATCGTCAGGTTGTCCGACACAATCACGCCGTTGCCGATCACCAGCCGGTCATTACCCGCGCCCAGAAAGATTCGCATGTCGTCACGAAGGCGATCGGTGCCGGTGGCGAGCACAAAGTCGGTGTCACCGCCGTTAATCGTGGTCCCGTCAAGTCCGCGGACAATGACATTGCCCGAATCAACGATGATCTCCACGGAGTTGTCCGACATGTCGCCATGCAGCACGGCGTCGCGGCCGACAAACTGAGCCATCACGTTTCCTGCCAGCAGCACTCGATCTTCCAGCCGCTGAAGACGCGAAACGGGCAATGATCGCTCGGAGCGGGCTCGAAAACGTCGCGAAGAGCCGCGGCGCGACCGGCCGCGCGAGAACAGATGTGCAACATTCATGGGTGGCAAATAACCTTCCTGGAGGTTCTGGCAAACGTGGCGGAACAGCGGATTCCCGGAATTCATGGAGGCCGGGAAGCGTGGACTCACCGCCTTGTCGACGTGAATTACCCGGAATTCTAACGCCGCGGCGCAGTGACCCGCAATTTGCAACCTGGGAAACATGGCGAATCTGCGCACGCCCGCCGGTCCGGCTGTGACGATTGTCCGCGGCGTGCTGCCCGCGAACCGCCCCTACGCGAACAGGGAATCGCGGGAAGCATCGTGCTGCAGCAGATTCCGTCGCGCCACAAACTGTGCTCGTTCGGCCGCCGCCTGGACTCGGGCGACGTACGAACTGAAGTCCGTCGGCGATTCGTCATCCGGACCCGCGTCTCGAACGATCGCGCTGGCCAGCCATTGTCCGTAGCGCTGCAGCAGCGAGTCTTCCGCCGACACAAACGTCTGTGCCGATCCGGGGTCACCCTGGCGGGCACAGCGGCCGATCAATTGCCGATCCATGCGGCCCGACAACTGACATTCGGCGACGATCACGTGCAGACCGCCGTGTTCGCGAACAGCGGGATCCAAAGCGATGTCCGTACCGCGCCCGGCAAGGTTCGTCGCGATCGTGACCGAACGGCTGCGACCGGCCCTGGCGACGACGTCCGCTTCCTCAGCCGATTGCAGGCCGTTGAGAAGTTCATGCGGGATACCGCAGTCGTCCAGCAGTCGTGCCAGAATTTCGCTGTCGACGATGGAACGCGTGCCGACCAGCACCGGCCTTCCGGAAGCGACCTGCTCGGCAACGCTGTTTCGAATCGCATCGCGTTTCGCGTCGGCCGTCGCGAAGAATCGCGTCGGCAGCAGAACACGCGCTGACGGAACTCGCAGCGGGATCGCCGCCACGGCTTTTCCGTAGACGGCAGCGAATTCCTGTTCGCAGCCGATGGCTGTGCCCGTCATGCCGCACAGGTTGCGGTACAGTCGAAAGAACCGCTGCCGCGTGATGCGGGCCGCAGCTTCCTTCTCCGCCGAAACGGGCAGACCTTCCCGGGCCTCGATCGCCTGGTGAAGCCCGTCCTGCCAGGAACGGTCTTCGAAAATGCGCCCCGTCGATTCATCCACGATCCGTACTTCGTCATCAGCGACCACATAATGCACGTGACGCCGAAACAGATATCTGGCTCTCAAAGCCTGTTCCACGTATTGCGTCCATGGCCGCAGCAGGTGCGCCGACGGGATGGCGACATCATCCTGGTAACAGCGCGTCAGGCCCGTTTCCGTCAGAGCGACATGACCACTGGCCGGATCGATCCGGAAGTGAACGGGCTGTTCAAGCTGACCGACGAAATCACAGGCCGCTCGATGGACCGATTCATCCGGCGCCGGACCTGTGGACGCGATGCTGAGCACCAGCGGAGAACCCGCGTCGTCAATCAGGACACTGTCGGCTTCGTCAACAATGCAGAACACCAGACCGCGCTGCATCGTGCGGCGCTGGTCGGGATCGGGATTGTTCAGACGCCGCAATACGCCGCTGCCGAGTTCCCCGCCGGCTTCCTGACGCAGCGTCAACTGGTCCCGCAGATAGTCGAACCCGTATTCGTTGCCGGTGGCATACGTCACGTCACAGTCGTACGCCGGACGTTTCTGAGCCGCCTCAACGCGTTCCGGCAGCAGCCCGGCCGTCATCTGCAGCGCTGCCAGAACAGGCGTCGCCAGCCGGCAATCGCGTTCGGCCAGGTACGCGTTCGGCGTGGCGACATGAACACCCAGACCAGCCAGAGCAAGATGCGTGGCGACAGCGATCGCGACGTAGGTCTTGCCTTCTCCGGTCTGCATCTGAGCAACCCGGCCGCGCGTGAGTTCCACAGCAGCCTGAATCTGAACATCGTACAACTGAACATTGTGACTGCGTCGCAGTGCTTCGGTGGCAAGCGCCAGCCCGGCAATCAGGATTTCCGGACGCGTCACGGACTGATCTCCGGACAGCTCACTTCGCAGCCGGTTCGCTTCGTCAATCAGTTCATCTGCGGCGGCATGCCGCGCCAGCGACTCAGCGCGTTCGCGGATTTCCGCAACCAGTTGCTCAACCGATGGCTCCGACGTGGAGCGCCGTCGCGATGCGGTTTTCGGTGACGTTTTCGTTGCGGGCAACATGACACGTTCGCTTGTACTTCGGTTTCATTGCTGACGGTATGAGTTCGATTCTGTGGTGGACGGCGACACAGCACAGCACGAGAGATTTCGCTGAACCGCCATCCCCGCTCACGCCGTCATTCCCGCGAAGGCGTTCCGTCATTCCCGCGAAGGCGGGAACCCAGCGGAACGGAAACAGCTCGCAAAAGAACCACGACGGGGTCAACAGCGTGCCCGCATGCGCGGGAATGACGGGAATGACGTCAAGTTACTCTTCGGCAGGCAGAATCGTGGTTTCGCCATCGGTGACCGTTTGCAGACGCCCGTCCATCCACCGCTGTTCGGATTCCGGAACGTCCGGAAGTGAGTGGCGGCTTCTCAGCAGCGTGCCTTGTTCCTTTTTCAGCCGCACCAGAGCCACCGCGTGGTCCGCCAGAGCCTGAGCAAAAGCGCTTTCTTCGTCGGCCAGCCGTTCGTAGGCGGCCAGCAGGTCTTCCAGCAGCAGCGTGGCGGAATCTTCCACCATCGGCAGCACGTCGAAGCGGTCCTGCAGGTATTCGGCTTCGTCCCGAGCGGCGGACATCGCCTGGTACCGGCTTTGAACTTCGGAAAACGCGGTGGCGACTTCGCGGCGGGCGATTTCCACATCAGTCAGCGACTTTTCGACCGTCGCGCGATAGACGTTGATGGCTCGCCGCAGTTCCCACTGCCGCTGTTCGTAGCGGGCTCGAGCAGCGCGATTGCCGATCGGGACTTCAAATTCCAGGCCGACGGTATAGCCCGGACGGTTGTCCGTGAACTGGTTCGAGTACGCGGTCCCCAGTTCATCGAAGCCTGCCAGGTCGGCGACGTAGGCGGTTACGATCAGATCCAGTTGCGGCAGCAGTTCGTTCTGGCTGACTCCCAGGCGAACGCCGGCCGCGCGCATCCGGCGAATGGCTTCCGAAATATCCGGCCGATTCATCAGCGCGTATTGCAGCGACTCCCGCAGCGGAGACGGGTCGCTGACCATGCCGGGAGCTTCCAGCGGCAGCAGTTCGGTCTGTCCGACATTCAGCATTCCCGGTGAATTCACCAGCAGTCGAAGCTGTGATTCCGCGTCGCGAATTCGTGCGAACGAACGCTGGATGCGCGACTGAGCCTGCGCGACGGCAGCTTTGGCTCGCAAAATCTGGCGAGGAACGGTGTCAACCTGATTGCGGCCTTCCAGTGTTCGCAGAACTCGCTGAGCCGACTGCAGAAGTTTCTGCCGCTGAAAAAACTCCGCTCGCGCGCGATACAGCGTCCAGTAGGTTTCGGTCACTTTCAGCAGATGATCCTGCAGCGACCCGACGACATCGTCTTCCGACGCGTTGGCCGCGATTCGGGCCAGCACGATTTCACTCTGATTCACCGCCTGTCCGGCTCCGTCCAGCAGCGGCTGACGATAGCTGAGTTCCAGTCGCGCGGTCGCCTGATGCGGCGGTACAAAGAACTGCGAGTTCTGTGTTTCGTGACCCAGTTTCTGAGCCACCGAAAACTCACCGCCCTGCAGGTTCTTCTGGCGGATGCCGGCGGCGAAGTTGAATTTCTCGTCAAGCAGCCGTGTCTGGCCGTTCGGTCCCAGCGTCAGCGTATTGCCGACCGGATCGTTCAGGTTGCTGTACACGCCGCTCAGAAATGTCGACCAGTCGAAGTTGGCGACTTCCTGTCCGATAACGCGATACAGCACTTCCGGTTCAGCCTTGATCGCCAGCACCTGCGGCGAATACAGCAGCGCATCCTGCAGCAGCATGGACATGTCGACGGGCAGCGTTGACGAAGTCAGCCCCGTTCCGGACCGCACGGCGTTGTCCCACCACGGCGAATACGTCGCGGGAACCTGCGGCACCGTTGGGATGGCAACCGACGTCACGGCCGAATCGCCCGCCGCGTCGGCTCGCTGCGTGTAGGGCGAAATCCACATCGCGGCATCGCTTTCCACGGTCGCTCGAAAACGAGACAGACCCGGGCCCGCCGTGAATACGGAGTGCCCATACGAAATCTGACTTGAAGCCGGCTGACGTCGAATCGGTCCCGGTGCCGACGATGCCTCGACGGCGGACGACGAAACCGACGACGGTGCAACCGGGTGTGAAATTGCACGCTGATGCAAAAGTGGCGGGGCGTAGCGACCCGAATACGTTGGCGAAAACTGCGGCGGCGGTTCCTGAAGTGTCGGCTGCTGTGACTGACCGCGGACTGCGGACGTCGTGGTCAGCACGGCCAATTGCGATGGATCTGACGACGCCGAAAAGAAATTCTCCGCACCGATCGACGGATCATCCGACGCCGGTGAAATCAGCGTCGTGGACGCCGGCGAATTCCAGGTAAATCCGTGACCCGTGAAACCGTGGCCGGTTGCACGGATGGGTGGTTGTGACGCTGTCGAACCGGTTCCGTTTTGAAACGTGGCCGTTCGAACATTGACCCCGCCGCTACCGGTTGTCTGATCGCGGCGCTGCGGTTGGCGTTGAACGGAAGCCGCAGTCTTGCCGCTGTAGAACGACGGAGCCTGAAGTTCCGCCCGAGGTGGTGCGTGGCCGAACTGAGGCGGCTGCAGTCGAATGAAGGAGGCATTGCCGGCAGCCTGGCCGATGTCGTCGACGGCGCGCAGATCGTCCGCAACAGCAAGCAGGACGAGCGTCGCGGCGAGGCACACGCTTCCCGCGGCAAGCAGCGCGCGCACGCCTGACGACTGCCGCATGTTCGTCAGCAATCCGTCGCGGAGTCGCGCGCGGGCTGTCGGCCGGCTGTCGCTGTCGCACGACAAACTGTTTGAACCGTCTCCCATGCCGCCCACATGAAGTTTCAAGGATACGTGATTCCGATCGGGGTGCGGTCCGGCGTCATCCCGCCAGACGCGACGCGCACAAATCGCGCAGATCGTTCCCATTCGGACATTCGTCACAATCGAACCGCAGGAACCAGAAAATCCGGCGCGGTGCGCTGAGGTCGCGGGCGCTTGCGGGTTTTTCCGACCGGAAGAACCCAGCCGCGCTGAGTGAAATCCCTCGCGCAGCGCGCCGACGGAGCGTCTCCGCCGCGGGTCTTCAATGGTCGCAACAGATCTGCCGATGGCGACGTGTTGCCGGATTACATCGTGTCGGAACCTTCGGAAATATCATCCGCGCTCGGACCGAAGGGTGAAATGAGTTCACAACGCGGACCGTGGCCTAGCTTTGAATCGTGGAAAACCGGTTTGCCTGCGCGCCCGGCGCACAGACGGTCCGGACCTTTCCCGCCGGCCAACTCAAAAACGGTCCTGCCACCAATGTGACCCTGATGACTCGTACGTTTCGCAACCTGCCCGGTCGCTGTCGACTTGCCGTCGATCAGTTGCTGCACGCGCTGCGAAGTGAGCCTGTGTGCCGCATCGGTGACTGGGGCACCGGAAGCGTCCAGATTCTGACGCTGGAACATCGCATCCTGATGAGCGCGTCACCAGCGGCTGTCGTGGCCGCCGACGCGATCCCGGCCGCGGGCGACGCGCAGGTCACCGATGCAGCGGGAATGGAGGAAGCTGTCTGGTCGGCGGAGTTCGGTTCCTTTGAACAGGACGCCGCGCTGCCAACGGACTTCGATTTCGCCGAAGAGACCGACGCAGTTCGCGGCGTGGAACTGGTAGTGATCGATCCGGCGACGGAAGACTACCAGCAGCTTGTCGCCGACCTGACGACTCAAACCGAGCGCGTGTTTGAAATCCTGATTCTGGATCCTCACAGCGACGGCATCGCCCAGATCACCGACGCCGTTTCGCGGCTAAGCGACATTTCCGCGATTCACATCGTGTCTCACGGCGAAGACGGCGAGATCTTGCTGGGCACCAGTGTGCTGAGCCGGCGGACATTCGATCGCTACGCGGCGGAGATCCTGACGTGGCAGAATTCGCTGACGTCCGACGCGGACGTGCTGATTTATGGCTGCGATCTGGCCGCCAGTGAATCGGGACGCGAACTCGCCGCGGTCCTGAATTCACTGACCGGCGCGGACATCGCAGCCAGCGACGACGACACCGGACACGCCGTGTTTGGTGCCGACTGGCAACTGGAATACACCGTCGGCAGCATTCAGACTGACATCGCCTTTTCCGAGGCGGTGCAGAACGAATGGATGCATGTTCTGAACGTTTCCGTCGACGCCACCAGCACGGGAACGGCCGCTGGCGGTTCTTCATCGGTCACGGTTTCTCACACAACCTCCGGCACGAATCGTCTGATGCTGGTGGGCATCAGTTTCGGTCGCGACGACGGAGAAACCGTCAGTTCAGTCACGTGGAACGGCACGAGCCTGACGCGAGTGGGTTTCGCTGAACACACCGATTCCGATCGTTCGCGAGTGGAAATCTGGTCTCTGGTCGCTCCGCAAACGGGTACTCACGACGTCATCGTCAACTTCAGCGGCTCCAGTCATGAAGGAGCCACCGTCGGCGTCATGACGTTTACCGACGTGGACCAGGTCAATCCGCTGGGCACGCTGGCTGCGGCACAGGGGCAGTCGACGTCGTCTTCGGTCACGGTTTCGTCGGCAGTCGGTGAGACCGTTTTCGGTATCGTCGCATTCGACGACACCAACAACCTGAATCTGGTGCCCACGAGCGGTCAGGACGAACGCTGGGATTTGTTCCGACAAACCGCGAACGGGGCAGGCGGAATCCAGACGGGAGCCGCATCGGTCACAAATTCCTGGTCGTCGGGAAGCAATACTCGCTGGGCGGCTGCTGGAGTGTCCATCCGGCCGTCATCGGTGATATTCGATGTCACGGGCGAATTTCTCGTCAACCAGACGACGTCGGATAATCAGGTCACATCAGCGGAAACTCGCGGAAGTCAGCAGGCTGTTTCCGCGGATTCGAACGGAAACTACGTCGTGGTGTGGTCGTCGAATCAGGCCACCGGCGCTGACGGGACGGGCTACGGAGTGCTCGCTCGTGTGTTTGACGCGCACGGCAATCCGCTGACGAACGAGTTTCAGGTGAACACCGCCACGACGGGCGATCAGGATTCGGCGCGAGTCGCGTTCGCGGACGACGGCACGTTCGTCGTCACCTGGACGACCGAAGCGGCCGGCAGCAAGGACATCCGCTTTCGTAAGTTCTCCGCGGACGGCACGGCACTCACCGCGGAATTGTCGGCGAATTCCACGACGACGGGGGCGCAGTGGAATTCCGTCATCGCAATGGATCGTGCGACCGGTGACTTTGTTCTGGCATGGCAGGGCGAGGGACCCGGCGACGCATCTTCGATCTTCTTCCGCAGGTTCAGCGCCAATGGTGCCGCGAAGGATGCGGCCGACAGAATCGCAACTCCCGCGGGCGTTGGTGCGGAGATCGATCCGGCCATCGCAATGCTGACCGGCGGCAAGTTTGTGATTGCCTGGGAACGATCCGACAACGATCACATCTACTTCCAGCGTTTTGCCGCAGATGGCTCGAAGCTTGGTGGCGAAACACAGATCGACAATGGTCTGGCGACCAGCACAGGACTCGCTGTCGCTGCAGACGCAAGTGGCGGTTTTACGTTTGTCTACCGCGAAGAAGTCATCCTGCCCGGTGTCTGGCGGCGCGGCTACAACGAAGACGGATCGCAGAACTACACCTGGGCACAGATTTCGCTCGGCGACGCATCCAGCGCATCGATCGCGATGGCGGCGGACGGGTCGTATGTCGTCACCTGGCAAAAGACCAGCGACGGGTTGGATGTCTTCGCACGCAAAGGCAACGCGGACGGCAGTTTCAACGGCGGCACATTTCAGGTGAACCAGACCAGCACGGGCGCTCAGTCGATGGCGTCCGTGGCGGTTTCCGACACTGACAATTTTGTCGTCGTCTGGAGCGGCAGCGGCACCGCTGACGCAGACGGGGTCTATGCCAGGCAGTTCGGGTCACCGGCAGTCACGGCAAATGACGACGACTATTCGACAACAGAAAACACGGTGCTGAACATTTCCGCGGCTGGAGTCCTGTCCAACGATACTCAGGGTCCGCCGCCGGTCGCGGGAAACACGCTGGGATACAACGCGGCGTCCGATACCAACGGCGACGATGTCTGGGACAACGGTACGGGAACCAGCGGCTTCGACTGGGACTTCAGCGGCGGCGGTGTCACCTACACGACGACGCCCACGACAACCAACAGCAACATCAGCGCGGCGTGGGTGTTTGACGGCACGGGCGGCGGGTTCACCGATGCGTTTGAATCCATCGCAGGAAATCCGACCGACGATCCCGCCAGCTTTGAAATCTGGTTCAATCCATCCGATCCGATTGGTCAGGAACTGATCTTTGAAACCGGCGGCAATGGCCAGGGAACATCGCTGTCTCTGAATGGAACGACGCTGGAACTGCTGGTCACGAAGGGCGCTGCGACCGCGCTGGCCACATATGATCTGACGACCGAGATTCTGGCCAACGAATTCATCCACGTGACGGGCGTGGTCGACAACGCGTCGGCCGTGCCGGACGTCTATCTGTACGTGAACGGCACGCTGGTCGATTCCGTGATGGATGTCGCGGGACTGACGTTCTGGGCGAACTTCGACGCCAGCGGACTCGGGAGCGTCAACGGGACCACAGGCACGAGCAACACGTCCAGCTTTCAGGGAGAAATCGCTGCCTTCCGGCTGTACGAATCGGCTCTGACGGCCACCGAAGTGCTGACCAACTTCCAGTCGGTGACACAGGCGGAAGGCAGCGTGCTGACCGCCACCGATCTGAACACCAGCGGCACCGTCGGCGCCGTGACGCTGAACTCCGACGGATCATTCACGTACACGCCGCAGATCGGGTTCTCCGGCGTCGACACGTTCCGCTACACCGCGGACAACGGAGGAAACAGTTCCACGGCAACGGTCACGATCACCGTCATCGACACAAATGACCCACCGCTGGCGGATGCCGGCGGACCGTATTCCATCAATGAAGGCACATCGCTGATTCTGGATGCCAGCGGTTCATCGGATCCGGACACCGATCCGCTGACGTACAAATGGGATCTCGACAACGACGGCGACTTCGACGAAGCCGGTGAACCGTCCGGAGTCGCTCCGACAGTGACATGGGCCACGCTGCAAAGCTTCGGGATCGCTGATAACGGTTCGTTCACGATCGGGCTGCAGGTCGACGACGGGCAGGGCGGAATCACCACCACGACGGCGACGCTGACAGTCGTCAACGTGGCTCCCGCGATCACCTCGTCAGCGACCGCCAGCGTTGTGGAAAACTCCACGACCGTGCAGACGGTCACGGCCACCGATCCGGTGGATTCCCTGACATTCAGTGTCACCGGCGGTGCCGATCAGACGCTATTTTCGATTCAAACGACATCCGGCCTGCTGACATTCAACGCGCCTCCCGACTTTGAAACACCGGGCGACGTCGGCGCAAATAATGTCTACGAGGTCCAGGTTAGCGTCAGCGACGGTGACGGCGGAATCACAACGCAGACCATCACTGTCACAGTCACGAACGCCAATGACAACACACCCGTTGTCGACGCGAGTCAGTCGTTCAGCGTCTCCGAAGCGGCCGTCAACGGGACGTCGCTGGGAACCGTCACGGCCAGCGATAACGACGCCGGCACAACGTTCAGCAACTGGACCATCACCGGCGGCAACACGGACGGCATCTTCGCCATCAACAGCAGCACCGGTGAACTGACCGTCCTGGACAACGCGAATCTCGACTTCGAAACAACGACAAGCTACACGCTGAGCGTCTCCGTGTCCGACGGAACGCACACGTCGGCCGCGGGAACGGTTTCGATCACGGTGACGCCGGCCAACGACAACGTGCCGGTCGTCGATCCGAGTCAGTCGTTCAGCATTTCCGAAGCGGCCATCAACGGGACGTCGCTGGGAACTGTCACCGCCAGCGATAATGACGCCGGCACAACCTTCAGCAACTGGACCATCACCGACGGAAATTCCGACGGCATCTTCGCCATCAACAGCAGCACCGGCGAATTGACCGTTCTGAACAACGCAAATCTCGACTTCGAAACAACCACAGCCTACACCCTCAGCGTCACCGTGTCCGACGGAACGCACACCTCGACCGTGGAAACGGTCAATGTCACCGTTACAAATGCCAATGAAGATCCCGTCGCGGTGAATGACAGCTACACCGTCGTCGAAGGTGGTTCGATTAGCATCGGCGCGATCAGTGGCGTTTCCGCCAACGACACGGACCCGGAGAACAATTCGCTGACGGCCGCACTTCTCAGCGGCCCGGCCCACGCGACAGCGTTCACTCTGAATCCCGACGGATCGTTTTCTTACAGCCACGACGGCAGTGAAACCACCAGCGATACCTTCACGTACGAAGTGTCCGACGGTTTGGGCGGAACAGCAACGGCGACGGTGACACTGACCGTGACGCCCGGCAATGACGCTCCCACAACCAGCGGCATCAGCGACTACAACGGTGCCGAAGACACGGCGATTCCGGCGTTTTCCGTCAGCACCGCGTTCCATGACACGGACCCGGGCGACGTGCTGCACTATTCGGTGTCACTGCCGGGCGGAAGTACGCCGTTGCTGCAGTCACTTTCCGTCAACGCGAATACGGGAGTCGTGCAGATTTCGCTGGCCGCGAATCAAAGCGGATCGGTGGTTATTCGGGCAACGGCGACAGATTCGGGCGGCCTGTCCGTCAGCAGCGACTTTCTGGTTTCGATCAGTCCGGTGAATGACCGGCCGACCGTTGTCAGCCAGACTTACGCGGCTGACGATACCGGAAATCTGTCCGTCACGGCTCCGGGAGTGCTGGCGGGCGCCGCTGACGTTGAAGGTCAGACTCTGACTGCTGTGCTCGTCGCGGCACCGTCTCACGGAACGGTCACGCTTAGCAGCACCGGACAATTCACCTACACCGCCAGCGCAGGGTTTCCCGGATTCGATTCGTTTTCCTTCGCGGCGTCGGATGGTTCGCTGAACAGTACCGCCGGAACTGTCACGATTACGGCGACTCCCACGGTGGGCGGAACGCCGCCGGCAACCGGCGGTTCCGATTCTGACAGCAACACGACTACCAGCGACGACGGCAACAACTCGGATTCCGCAGCGGACTCCGGTGATTCCACAATCACCTACGGCGGCACATCGACGGAAACGTCCGGCCAGAACGATGACTCATCGGGCGACGGTTATGGCAGCGTCCGAAGCAGCGGCAGTGACGACGATTCATCGCCGACCAGCGTTCCTCAGCAAACCGAAGTCACATCCATCGCCATCTGGTCAGCGGACGATACGGAGATTTCCGCAACCGTCGACAATCGAGTCGCGTCGTCATCGCTGTCAAACGTCGAGTCAACTCGGGCGGGCCGCGGCGAGCTGCGGCAAACCGACTCAATTCTTCCGGACCAATCCGCGACAACCACTGCCGGACTGCTGTATCAGCAGTTTTCGGAACACGGAACGATGTGGCAAAGTCTGGACACGCTCAGCGACGACGTTGCGTCTGACCTGAACTTCGAAAACGCGGTTGTCGGATCGGTGGGCGTTGTATCAACCGGATTCGCCGTGGGATCCCTGCTTTGGGCTGTTCGCGGCGGAGTCCTGCTTTCGGGACTTCTGGCGCAGTTGCCGATCTGGACACTGTTCGACCCGCTGCTGGTCATCGACGGCGTCGCCAGGGACGACGAGTCCGGTGATTCGATTCATGACATCGTGGACAAGCAACAACGCGCGGTGAACCTGAAGTCCGCTTCCGCCGGTGGTCCCGCCACTGAGTATTCCTCTGACCCCGACGTCGCCGATGCGACACCGGACGCTGAAAACGGATCGTTGACATGAAACGCCTGACTGTCGGAACCCGCATTTCAATCGGCCTGGTTTGTTCCATGCTGGGCATTCTGCTGGCCGCCAACTACGTCGGTCTGCTGCCGGATCGCGAACGGATGATTATCGGTCATCGCGCGCAGGTGGCCGAAAGCCTGGCGTTCAGCGCATCGGCTTTGATTCAGCAGGACAACATCGACGGTCTGTCGGCGGTGATGAAGGGACTGGTCGACCGACACGACGACCTGCAATCCGTCGGCATTCGAAATCATTCCGACGGACTGCTGGTGGACAGCGGCCGTCACGGAGAATTGTGGCCCGCTGACCAGCCGATAACCTCCGATGCCGAACACATGCAGGTGCCTCTGACGCGAGGCGACGATGCTCAGTGGGGTCAGATCGAACTGTGCTTTGCTCCGCTTCACACCAGCGGCTGGTGGGCTCCGCTGCGTTCGCAACTTGTTGTACTGCTGGCCTTCTGTGCCATCGGTGGCTTCTTTGCCTTTCGCACGTTTCTGAGATTCGTTCTGAAGAACCTGGACCCTTCGCGAGCCGTGCCCAGGCGCGTCCGCGAGGCATTGGACATTCTGGCTGAAGGTCTGATGATCGTGGGCGTCGACGACCGCATCCTGCTGGCCAACAAAGCTCTGGCCAGTGTCACCGGCCAGGACGCCGAAAGTCTGATCGGCAGGAAAGCATCGGAACTGGGATTTCGCTGTCGAGTACCCGGCGGCAGTCAGCCGTGGACGGAAGCCTTCGCGCAGGAGAAATCGCTGTCCAACGTCACGATGGACTACTTCGCCGCTGACGGTGCCCGCATCTTTAACGTCAACTGTTCGCCGCTGCTGGGCAATGGCGGAAAGAACCGGGGAGTGATGGTGACGTTTGATGATGTCACCACTCTGGAACAGCACAAGATTGAACTTCGCGCCGCCAAGGACGAAGCCGACGCCGCCAACAAGGCCAAAAGCGATTTTCTGGCAAACATGAGCCACGAAATCCGCAATCCCATGAACGCCATCGTCGGATTTACCGACATCCTGCGCCGCGGACTGGAAGAAAACGAAACCACTCGCACGGAATATCTGAACACGATTCACGCCAGCGGCACTCACCTGATGGATCTGATCAACGACATTCTGGACCTGTCGAAGATCGAAGCCGGCAAGATGGAAATGGAACTGTGCGACTGTTCTCCGTTCCAGGTCGTGGCGGAAGTGGTCAACGTGATGCAGATGAAAGCGCAGCAGCAGAATCTGGTGCTGGAATCGTCGGTCCGCGGCAAAATTCCCCGCATGATTCTGACGGATCAGACGCGGCTGCGGCAGATTCTGATGAACCTGGTCGGCAACGCCATCAAGTTCACTCAGCAGGGAAGTGTCCGCATCGTCACCGAACTGATCGACGACCCGCGCAGGCCGATGTTGAAGTTCGAAGTCAGCGACACCGGGATCGGCATGACGGCCGAACAGTGCGGGAAGATCTTCGAAGAATTCACTCAGGCCGACAGTTCCGTCAATCGCCGATTCGGCGGAACAGGACTGGGGCTGGCCATCAGCAAACGGCTGACCGAAGCGCTGGGAGGAACGATTGAAGTTTCCAGCAGGTCCGGTCAGGGCAGCACGTTTACGTTTACCGTGACGACCGGCAACATTTCCATGGTGCCACGCATCGACCATGACACGGCGGTCACGGATCTGCGAAACACGTATCAGCGACACAAGTCCGGGCTGTCGGTCACGTTCAAGCGGGCTCGCGTGCTGATCACCGACGACACTGCCGCCAATCGGCAGCTTGTCGGTCTGGTCCTTCGCCGCGCCGGGCTGCATGTGGAAGAAGCAAAGAACGGTCTGGAAGCGGTCAAACGCGCGACGGCGGAGAAGTTCGACCTGCTGCTGATGGACATGCAGATGCCGGTGATGGATGGATTCACGGCAACTCGCAAGCTGCGCGAAAAGGGCATGAACGCACCGATCATCGCGCTGACCGCAAACGTGATGGCCAGCGACCGCGAACGCTGCGAGCAGGCCGGCTGCAGCGGATTCCTGACGAAACCGATCGACATCGACAACCTGCTGCAGGCGCTTGCCGAACGATTGCCAACCGCCGATGTTCGTCAGGAAGCGACTGCCGGCACCGAGACCACGAACTTCAACCCCTACGTCGACCAGCCGGCACCGGGAGAGAAGCGCAGCCCCGCTGCGCCAAAGGGAGCCGCGCCGGCAATCGCGCGTTCCGCCGGCGTCCGTCCGCCGGTGCGGTCCGCGGAACAGAAATCACCCGCACCACAACCGGCGGTGCCGAAGTCCAGGCCGGCCGTACCGCCGACTCGACGCGCCGTCGAAACACAGGTTGCGGCACCGAAACAGCAGCCGGAATCCACGCGGCGTCCGGCGTCGAAACCGAAAACTTCGCGGGCTCCGATCACCTCCACTCTTCCCATGGAGATCCCCGAATTCCGCGAGATCGTGGAACAGTTCGTCGGCGGACTCAGCACCACACTGGGAACGATGCAGTCCGCGTGGGATCGGCGCGACTTTGCGACACTTCGCGACCATGCCCACCGCCTGAAAGGCACCGGCGGAACCGTCGGGTTCCATCAGTTTACGGCTCCCGCAGCCGCTCTGCAGGATCGGGCAGAACAGAGAGCGGAAGCAGATATTGATGAACTGCTGGCGGAACTGCATGAGTTGTCGCACGCCATTCAACTGCCCGGTTGCGGCGATCTTTGCGGTGTCGCGGATTAGTCGGAATGCAATACCGCGCGGGATTTCCCCCGTCGCCGAATCGCAACAAAAGTGGCCGGCAGCATCGGATGCACGAAGCGGGCCGACCTAGTCTGTTAGATGATGTCTGCCGAAATTCCGGCCGGGGCCGGGCCTCGAAATCGCGCCGCAACCGGCGACACAAAACGAACGTGGATTGGAATCATGACAGGAAAGGCCAATAGTCAGGAACGCTCCGTGCTGGACGACGTCCGGTCGGCGATTGCCTCGCTGGACGCCCTGCGCGGCAGACGTCGCTCTGACGCTCAGCATGCCGGATCGGCGCATGGCAGTGACCTGGCGGAAGAAGTCAGTGCTGTGGCGGTCGCTGATGTGGCTGCGGATGCAACTGCCGGTGACTGCGAAGCTCATTCTGTGGCAGACTGGAGCAGCCGGACCGCGGAATTCTCACTCGAACGCGAAGCGGCCGCGGAGGTCCACGAGGACGCGTACGAAGAATCGGAATTGAACGAACTGCCGTCGTATGAACCCGCAGTCGGCGACGATGCTGTCGGCGATGATTCCGTCGGCGATGATTTGGGCGCCGACACCGAATGCGATGATGAACTTGACGGCAGCCTGTTCTCGTCGGCCGACCGGCTGATCAATCGCGCGGCAAACAAGGCCGCGAAGATCATGATTGTCGATGACGAGCCTCTGAACATCATGACCTTCCGTCAGCATCTGAAGATGGAAGGCTACAACAACTTTGTCACTACGGAAAAAGCCACTCAGGCGCTCACGCTGATTCGGCGCGAGAAACCGGACATCGTCCTGCTGGATATCCGTATGCCCGAAGTCAGCGGCATCGACATCCTGCGCGTGATCGGGCTCGACCCCGCGCTGCAGCATATTCCGGTGCTGATTCTGACCGCGGCCACCGACCCGAGAATCCGCCGGAAAGCTCTGGAACTGGGCGCCAGTGACTTCTTGTCAAAGCCGATCGATCCGAACGAACTGCTGCCGCGAGTCCGCAACGCCATCGTGCTGAAGCAGCACTACGACATGGTGTCCAACGAAGCCGCGCGGCTGGAACAGCAGGTCGAACGGCGCACCCAGCAACTGGAAGCCACGCGGCAGCAGTTGATTCTCAGCCTGGCCCGCGCGGCCGAACACCGCGACGACGATACCGGCAACCACGTCATTCGTGTGGGACGGTACACGGCGATCATCGCCCATGAACTGGGTTACCCGACCAGCAAGCTGTCGATGCTGGAACAGGCCGCGCAGCTTCACGACGTCGGCAAGATCGGCATTCCCGACTCCATTCTGTTCAAGCCCGGCAAGCTGGAACCGGATCAGTTCGAAATGATGAAGAAGCACTGTGCTCTGGGAAAACAGATCATCGAACCGATCTCGGAGAAGGACTGGAACATCCTGAAGACGCACACTCGCCGCGGCGAAAGTCTGCTGCACGTCCGTTCGTCGCCGCTGCTGATGCTGGCGGCCCGGATCGCTCAGACACATCACGAAAAATGGAACGGCGCCGGATATCCGCTGGGCCTGTCGGGAGAAGACATTCCGCTGGAAGGCCGCATTGTCGCGGTCGCGGACGTCTTCGATGCGCTGTCCAGCGCCCGGCCGTACAAGCCGCCGTTCTCCCGCGAAAAGTCCTTCCGCATCCTGGAAGAAGGCCGCGGAACGCATTTCGACCCGCGCGTGCTGGACGCATTCTTCGCCCGGGCCAACGAAATCATCGAAACGCAACTGCTGCTGATGGACGAGACCGACCGAATTACGGGCCCCGGATGCGCGGACGAGGAATAGTCGGGCGGGCCTACATCCCGTATTCGGTTTCCACCAGCGGACTGTAATTTTCGAACCGCATGTACTCCCGGCGCCAGGTCAGCCGCACGATGCCCGTCGGGCCGCTGCGATGCTTGGCGATGACGATCTCCGCTTCGCCCGGTCGGTCTTCGGGATCGTAGGCGTCCGGCCGATGCAGGAACATGACCATGTCGGCGTCCTGTTCGATCGCGCCGCTTTCGCGCAGGTCGGCCAGTCTGGGCCGCTTGTCTTCACGCAGTTCCACGCCGCGATTCAACTGAGCCAGTGCGATCACCGGGACCTTCAGTTCCTTCGCCAGAAACTTCAGGCGCCGGGATATCCCTGCGATCTGTTGTTCCCGCGGTGCCGACTTTTCCTCCGGTTCAATCAACTGCAGATAGTCGATGACGATAATCCCCAGCGGACTCTTGCGGTGCTGGCGCCGCGCGAGCGCAGCGATCTGTGTCATCGTCCGGCCCGGCTTGTCGTCGATAAACAGCGGCAGATCATGCAGCGCGTCGGACGCCTCCATCAGATCCTCACGCTGTTCATCGGTCAGGTTTCCGGCACGCAGGTCATGCCCGTTGACTCGCGCGGTGATGCACAGGAACCGTTCCGCCAGCTCCAGATTCGACTGTTCCAGACTGAACACCAGCACGCCCTTGCCGGATTGGCGCGCCACCGCTTCGGCCACATTGCAGACAAACGCCGTCTTTCCCATGCTGGGGCGAGCGGCCAGGATGATCAGTTCCGTCGGCTGAAAACCAGTTGTGTGTTCGTCCAGATCAGAGAAGCCGGTTGTGATCCCGGACACTTCTCCGACACGATTCAGGCGTTCGTCAATCCGGTCGAACGCGTCGATCAGGATTTCGCCGATCGAGATGTTTCCGGTGTTTTCGGTCTGTTCCAGAATGCCGAAGATCCGCCGTTCAGCCGTCTGCAACAGATCATCGACGTCGCCCGACAGGTCGTAACTGTCGGCAAGGATGTCCGTGCATGCATGGATCAGCGATCGCTGCATCCACTTTTCACGCACGATGTTGGCGTAGTACCGCACGTGAGCGGCGTGGGGAACGGATTCCAGGATCTCGTGAAGATAGGGTCCGCCGCCGATCTCTTCGAATTGCGACCGGCGAATCAGTTCGTCACCCAGCGTAACGGCGTCAATTCCCCGAACGTTATTCTCGTACAGATGGTGGATGGCGGCGAAAATTTTCTGGTGAGCATCATGATAGAAGTGGTCCGCCTTCAGCGACTCGCCAACTTCATCGATCGCTTCGTTCAACAGCAGAATACTGCCGAGCACACCGCGTTCGGCATCCAGATTCTGCGGCGGCAGGCGGATCTCATCTTTCTTCGCCATCCGGCACCTCCGTGATCACACATTCTGTCGCAAAAAAATCCCCAGGCAGAGGGGTTCTGCCTGAGGACAAAGTTTCCTGAGTTGCATCAGCCGGGCCTATCTGCAGTGGCAGTTCGAGCCAGGCCGGGACGTTAAGCCTGCGGCTGTTGAGAACATACCCTCCCGTTGAAACGGGAGGGTCGAAGTTTGATCGCCGTTCAGGCGATCAAACGAGGGGAGGGCGTCCGCGCAAAGGGAGTTCCCTGTGCGTCACCCTCCCCGCGATCGAACGCCTGAACGGCATTAGATCGGCGACCCTCCCGTTGAAACGGGAGGGTGAAGCAATTGTTCCACTGCATTGGAAAATTCTCATCTGCCAATCGCCTTGCGTTTCGCGCGCCGCTGCGAATGAGCGGCCGGGAGATCGCAACACGATTTATGCTCCCGTGGCGGACGGGACGACCCACACTTTGACTTCCGTCTGTACCTTCTCGTGGAACTTCAGCTTGACGGTGTACATGCCCAGTTCCTTGATCGGGCCTTCCAGCCGGACGTGTTCCGCTTCCACGGGATGGCCGCCGGCCTTCAGAGCGTCGCTGATGTCGCGGGCACCCACCGAACCGTAAAGGGCATTGTCCGCTGTTGCGTTGGCTTCGATCGTGGCGCTGTACTTGCTGACGGCATCGGCGATCTTTGACAGATCACGCAGCCGGCTGGCTTCAATCGCCGCCAGTCGAGCACGGTGCTTTTCAACCATCCGCTTGTTCTGCTCACTGGCCACGGTCGCCATGCCGTGCGGCAGCAGATAATTGCGAGCATAACCGGGCTTCACCTTGACGATGTCGCCGCGCTGGCCAAGGTTATCGACATCGTGAACCAGCAGGATTTCGACGGAATTGCGAGTCGACCCGGGAACGCCCCGCTTTTTTGTTGTATGAACCATGACAAACGCCCTGTCGGTATGTGATTCGAATTGTTGTTGAGAATGGAAGTAGATCGGAAACACCCGTCGCCCGGAATTCGGGTCTGTCGACGATCGTGAATCGGTTCGCTGAGCAGCTTTCCGGAACCCCGGCACAATGACCGGTGGACCACGTCGCGGAGACATTCCGCCGCCGCATCGACAGTCAGGCGGAGGATCGTACATGGATTCGCGGAATTCGGACAGCCTCCTAAAACGGAACTTCGTCGTCCTGCCCGGACGCCGGCGCGTTGTCGTAAAACGCTTCCGCCGGAGACCGGTCGTCCCCGGAGTCACTTGCGGCAGGCGGCGACTGACCGCCGGAGTCTCGCGGTGCGGACTGGCCGGCGGCGTGGTGCTGTCCGCCGCCACCGGCGCTGTCGCTGCGGCTGCCGAGAAACTGCAGTGTTTCGCCGACGACGCGCAGCTTCGAACGCTTCTGTCCCGTTTCGCGGTCTTCCCATTGATCGAGCTGCAGGCGCCCCTCGATCAGCACCGGACGGCCTTTGGAAAGATATTCACCAGCGATTTCCGCGGTTCGTCCCCACAAAGTCACGTCAACAAAGGTGGTTTCTTCCTTGCGCTCGTTTGTGTTTCGGTCGGTCCAGCTTCTGTTAACCGCCATCCCGATTTCTGTCACGGCCGTTCCGCTGGAGATGTAGCGCACTTCCGGATCGCGCGTGACGTTCCCGATCAGAATCACCTTGTTATACGATGCCATGAGTCACACCTGCCTTCCAAACGTCGCGGCCGCTGTCGAATCGGTCAGTCGTCGGACGCGGCGTCGGATTCAGCGGGGCTGCCGCCGTCGCCGGACGCGGTGCCGCTGGACGTCAGGGCTTCCACCATCGCATTGAAAAGCTCCGGCGGGTGGTGCAGCACCATGTGACGAATGATCGTGTCGCTGAGGTGGCACTGGCGAGTAATGATCTCCATCCCGCTGCTGGGCATCCTGAAGCAGACAATGTAGTGCATGCCCTTGCGATGGCCGTTGATTTCGTAGGCCAGCTTGCCGTCCTGCCACGGTCGATGGGCGACAACTGTCGCACCCGCCCGATCCAGAATTGCCATGATGGCCGCCGTCGTCGCATCGGGATCGTTGGCGAATTGCGAACTGCTGACCAGGAACATTCCTTCGTAAAGATGTTCGCTGACCGGTTTGGCCACGGCGGTACTTGATTCGGCGACAGACACCAGCGTTTCACTCCCAGCGATAGTCAGTTCAGACAGCGATAGTCAATTCAGGGGAAATTACCAACGGGCAGGGGCCTGTCGGGCCGCACACTGTGACGACTTTGAATTTGAATTTCAATACCTGGCAGTCATTTCCGCCGGGATGAATACGTGACGCGTCAGGCGTCAGGCTCTCGGTTGTACTGGTTCATTGCCGCGCTGATACCGTCGCGGACCCACATTTCGACGGAATCCGCGGCTCGCCGCAGCGTCAATTGCACCGCCGCACTTTCTTCTTCCCGAAAACGGGCCAGCACAAAGTTCACAGCGTCCATGCGACCCGGCGGACGTCCGATCCCGATCCGAAGCCTGGGAAAATCCTCGCGGCCCAGCCGCTGAATAATGTCGGCCAGGCCCTTCTGGCCGCCGGCGGAACCGCTCGCCCGCCAGCGCAGCTTTTCCAGCGGAAGGTTCATGTCATCGCAGATAACCGCCAGATTCTCAGGCTCCACCTGAAAAAACCGGACAAACTGCCAAACGGACTCTCCGCTGCGGTTCATATAGGTCAGGGGCGTCACCAGCAGAACTTTGGTGCCGGCGATGCTGACATCGGTGAAGTCGGCCTGAAACCTGGTCTGGGGCGTTCCCGCGAGGTGCCGGCCCGCCAGTTCGGCGACGACATCGAACCCGACGTTGTGCCGCGTTCCGGCGTATTTCGCACCGGGATTCCCCAGCCCCACAACCAGCTTCATGCTACTCCGCAGCAGCCTCGGCAACCGCCTTTCTGGGGTTGAAGAATTCCACGACGACGGTATCGGGCGGCGTTTCCAGAGTCGCCGTTTCGGGAATCTTCAAATCCCCGGCCCGGACAACGTCGCCCAGATTCAGAGCCCCCACACGAGCAACAATGTTGCGGGGAATTCGGAAGTCGGGACAGGTGATTCGGACGGTCTTCGACAACAGCCGCAGCTCGCCGCCTTCCTTCAGACCATCCGGTTCGCCGCGCAGCTCAACCGGCACATCCGTGGTCGCAACACCATCCGGGTTGACGCGCTTCAGGTCAAGGTGCTGCACGTGAGTGGAAAACGTGTCCCACTGAAGTTCCTGCACAACCGCCTTTTCGACGTTGCCGCCCAGTTCCACGTCGACGACGCGGGATCCTTTGGCCACAAGCTTTTCGACATCATCCGCGGAAACGGACAGCGCCACGGTGTCCTTCTTCAGACCGTACAAATTCGCCGGAATTCGCCCGCGACCTCGCAGTCGCACCGCTTCCGTAGTTCCCAGCCTGGTGCGAGTTTCCGCTGACAGATGGAAATCGTCTGTCATGTCTGTTGTTCCTGACGCTACGAATCGAAAAAGGTGTCCGGAAATTCCGCCCGCAGTCGCTCGAAACCGCCTGCCGGGAAAATTGGAACGCGGGAGGATATCGGTGGAGTCTGCTGCAATCAACACTGATGGAACAATTCCCGCGTGGGAAACGCGGACCGGGAAACTCAGGACGCAGCGAGTTCCCGCCTGCGGTCGGCGGGAAACTCGCGGCCCCGCCGGCCGCAAATCCACCAGGGACGCGGCGGCGCGGCGTTACAGCGATTCCAGATGTCGCATCGTTTCGTCCAGCGTGTACTGCAGGTAGCGGTCCACGTCATGGTTGAGCACATCCAGGGCCACTTCCGTCGCCTCGTCGGCTCCAAAGAAGCTGCACGCGCGGACCGCTTCCAGGCGGACTCGCGGGTGATCGTCGTTAATTCGCTCCCGAATCAGTTCCAGAGCGTTCGGAATGATGCGGCGCAGGTCGCACACAATCCGCGTCGCGGCAGCGCGGGCGTGGTAGTCATCGGAATTCAGTGACTTGCCCAGCAGCTCCATATCCACCTGATTCTGAGCCTGCAGCACCCAGTTCGCTTCCAGAACATTGTGAGCGTACTGTTTATCCGATTCGTCCAGGCCTGCCGTCCAGGTCTTCACGGCCGCGACGACATCGGCGGTCGGACGTTCCATCAGTTCCCGCCGCGCGTTGTAACGCGTGCGCGATTCGTATTCTTTCAGCGCCTCCAGCAGCGCGAGAATCGGCTGTCCGGTGATTTTGGGAGCCTGCACCAGCGGACGGTCCTTGCAGACGACTCGCCAGATGCGGCCGTGCTGGTGGTCTCGATTCGGTTCACGAAGATTGTGCTGCAGGTGTCCGATGAGTGCGTTGTGCCAGTCGCAGATGTACAGCGTGCCGTCCGGAGCAAACTGAATGTCAATCGGGCGGAAGTTGCCGTCGTCGCAGGTCAGCAGGGCCGGCTTTTCGGTGCCGACAAATCCGCTGCCTTCTTCCTTCACCGAATGCTGCAGCACGGTCAGTTCGCCGATGACGTTGCACAGCAGAAAGTCGCCCTGGTCTTCCGGCTTGAAGTGCCGGCTGGAAACGATTTCGCTGCCGGCCGTCGGCCGAATGCGCATCTTGATGAATGTCGGATAGGCATCGCGTCCCCGCAGAGCGGTGTCCTTGAAGTTGTTGACGCTGTCGTTGAACGCAGCACCGGCGTGCTTGGCCGGATACCTGACATTTCCGCTGATTGGTGTGGCCCAGAAGTTGTCTCCCGGAGACGCATCCGACACAAAATCCTGTCCCCAGTCGTCGAACACGTGTCCCCACGGATTGGCAAACGGAAGCGAAACATACGTGCCGAATTCTTCCGTGCGCGGGCTGTACCGCCACACGCCGGCTTCGTGCATGCGAGTCAGACCATACGGACTTTCGACCTGTGAATACTTGAACGTGCCTTCGTTGAAGTGCAGCGTACCGCCGGGACTCCATTCAAACGCTGAAATCCCGTGGTGAGAATCCGCTGTGTCGAAGCCCACCAGTTTGCGAACGTAGCTGTCCGCCTGATCGTCACCGTCTTCGTCGGTCACAAAAAGAATATCGGGCTGCTGAGCGATGTAGGCTCCGCCGTAGCCCAGTTCGAAACCCGTGGGCTGATGCAGTCCGCGAGCGAACACCTTGCATTCGTCAGCACGGCCGTCGTGGTCGTGGTCTTCCAGAATCAGCACCTTGTCGTCCATCGGATGCTTCGGCTGCCAGTGGGGATACGACGGCATCGTCGACACCCACAACCGACCGGAATTGTCAAAGTTCAGCGCCACCGGGTTGGCGAGTTCCGGGAAGTCCTCTTCCGACGCGACCAACTGAATTTCGTAACCCGGAGCCAGGTGGAATTTCTTCTGCTGCTCCGCCGCGGGAAGATAGTCGAGCGACCCGAGCTTTCCGGCCTTCGCGTTGGGGTCATCTTCACCGCCGACGTTTGTCTTCGGAACGATAAACGGCAGCGTGTTGCTGTCGTCGATCTGTGCGGCAACGTCTTTGCCCTGAGCCACCGCCCAGACACGCTGGTCGCGATTGGCGGTCATCTGATCCAGGATCGCCCGTTCGCGTTCCATCACTTCGCGGTTGCGGTACGTTCCGTCGGAGCCCGCCTCCCCGCGCGCCCCGTAGATCGAATATCCGTTGACGGCCCGATATCGGTGCCACCAGTGGAAATTCTTATCTCGCAGTTCCGCCAGCAGTTTTGCGTGAAACTCAGTCCCGTCGTCGTGGTTCGCGACTGTGCTGTCGAAGGAATCCGGGAACAGTTGTCCCATGAGAATTGGGGCGAATGCCCGGTAACCCGCTTCGTTCAGATGGGAACCGTTCAGCGTCAGCCGGTGTTCGCTGTCTTCGAACAGTGCCTTCGTCGGATGAAACACGTCGGCAAAGTGAGCGCCGGTCTGTTCCGCAACGGCTTTCAGGACCGCCGTATACGCTTCCAGATTGGTGTTCTGTTCGTGGCCGTCGGGCAGGTTGGGATCGCCCGTGTTTTCGAACGCGATCGGCGAAACCAAAATGACTCGCGCGTTGGCTTTTCCGCCGTAATTCTTTTCCTGCGTCTCCGTGACAAGTTTCGTCATCTGCTCCTGAAACGACTTCAGGCCCGCATCGCCGGCGAATGATTCGTTGAATCCGAAGAAATACATGACGACGTCCGCCCGGCTGTGCCGCAGGTGGTCGTCCGGTTCACCGAAATTCATCGACCGGATGCGTTCGAACGGCTCGTCACCCGGAAAACAAAGGTTCCGCACGACAAGTTCACTGTCAGGGAAGGTCTGATGCAGCAGCGCTTCCCAAAAATTATGGTGCTGCATGCGTTCGCCAAGTTCGTTACCGACAAGGCAGATATGGTCACCCGGCTGCAGAGCCGGTTCGGCGGCCCTCGACGGCACGGTGCTGATGAACAGTGACGAAATCAGGAATGCGACGGCGGTTCGAAACATGCTGGTTCTCGCGTGAGGCGTGCGGGCGGAATGCGGGGCAGACGCAGATTTCACACGGATTCCCGCGGCGGTTCAAGCGGGCGGCGCGATCCGCGATTCTCGCCTACTGGCTCGCGGGAGTAAGAAGAGCGAAAAGTATCGGCGTCCGCCGCGGCCAGTATATACTGACCCAGGCGAATACCGCCTCGTTAGCTGATTTCACAGTTCCTCAGTCCGGAACCTCCCCTGCCGAACCGGTTGCGGTATGATTTCGCACCGGCTCTGCCAGTCGTCTGCTTTTATCGGGAACGAAAGATCGACATGATGCCGCGAATCGTCCTTTCGCTGATCGCCGTTTTTGCAACCATCGGATGCCAGCTTGAGGCCGTGGATGGCCCGGCAACCTCAGTTCGGACCGAATCAGCGCCGGTCGCAACGGCCAGCGCCAACGCAGACTCACCCGTTCCATCAGACTCCAGTGGGACCACCGACATGTCACCGAATCCGACGCAAACCGAATACAACGAACTCACGGACTTCGAAAAGTACGTCATCCTGGAAAAAGGAACGGAACGCGCCTTCACGGGTGAGTACACCGATCTGGAAGACGCGGGCACGTACGTTTGCCGGCGCTGCAACGCTCCCCTGTACAAATCGCAGGACAAGTTCCACAGCGGATGCGGCTGGCCTTCCTTCGACGACGAAATCGCCGGAGCGGTCGAGCGACATCGCGACGCCGACGGCATTCGCACGGAAATCATCTGCCACAACTGCGGCGGCCACCTGGGACACGTTTTCTTTGGCGAAGGCGCCACTCCCAAGGACACTCGACATTGCGTGAATTCCGTGTCGATGACATTTGTCCCCGATGGCAAGCCGCTTCCGCCCGTTGTGGCTTCCACCAACGAAGGCGGGACGGCGGAATCGGAATCTCCTGCCGCGTCCGAACTGTAGAGGCGGTTACGGCAACGGACTTGTTGCAAACACGCGAATCGGAAATCCGGAAAACCGCCGCAGCCACGTTCGACGGAGCGCTGAATTCAGGTTCCTGGCGAGCATGACTGCGCAATTCCGACTATCGAACGACTGAAATCCAGGGGAAACAACACACGTGACGCAGACAATCACATGCCGGCAGTTGGCGGAACTCGGCCGAAACGGAAATGTCGAACTGATCGACGTTCGCACGTCAATGGAATTCCGCCACGTTCACGCGGTGGGAGCACGCAGCGTGCCGCTGGATTCACTGGACGTGAACGCTCTGATGGCCGCGCGCAACGGCAATTCCGACGAACCGCTGTATGTCATCTGCCGCTCAGGCAGCCGCGCGAAGAATGCGTGCCGAGCCTTCCATGAAGCAGGCTTCACCAACGTCGTCAACGTCGAAGGCGGAACTCTCGCGTGGGAACAGGCGGGGCTGCCGGTGAATCGCGGTGCCTCGAAAATGATCTCCCTGGAACGACAGGTTCGGATCGCCGCCGGGTTGCTGATCGTGCTGGGAGCGGTGCTGGCGGTGACCGTTGACCGCTGGTTCGCGGGGCTGTCGGGGTTTGTGGGAGCCGGCCTGCTGTTTTCCGGTATCGCGGACAACTGCGCGATGGGACTAATGCTCGCGAAAATGCCGTGGAACCGCGGACAAACGGGCGACGGATGCTCACACAACTGACTTCGCCGTTCCCGACGAAATCAAGGTGTCAGTAACGAATAGCACTATCGTGAGTGGAAGTTCGTTTCAGGTACAGCGTTTATGCAATTCTGCTTTAGAGGCGATCAGAGAGTCCGCGTGGTGGCGGCTGATGACGCGGCCGAGTGGCACTGATGAAAGGTCCGGAAAATCCTGAGCACGATAAAGTGTGCCACTGGCTGTGCCAGTACCCACAGTCACGCAACGGAAAACGCTGGCACAGCCAGTGGCACACCATCCGGTCGTCGACAGTTTCACCCGCCCGGCGGTATGATTCACTGCGACGAGTGGACAAGATCACGTCGCACGGCAACCAGACGGACTATCCGGACGATACCACCCCGTCCCGTTCGTCTTTGGAATCCACGAACCCACGCCGCTCCGGGACAATTTCGTTCCGGGCGGAGCTCAAGATCGCCTCGCGAAGCCCGCCGCGTCGAGAGAACCAGATCGTGCGCGCTGTGATCTCGGCAAGTGACGAAAAACAACGGTCACGCTCAGGCGGTCAGCGGTAACGCCGGTGGCTTGCGGCGGCTAACAGGCCCAGATAAATCATCCAGCACGGGCATCGCCCGGTGAACCACCCCGATGGCAAGGCCAGCAGGCCGGTGATTCGCCCCAACCGCGCGGCATCACGCACAGGAACAGCCCGGGCCGGGCCGGTCGTGGGCTGCTGGATGACTTCGCGTCACCAGGCTTCTCTTGGAACGACCCGGCCCGTTGGGCCTTCGGTTCATTCGCGGCGAAGATTCTACGGGGCGGTGCAGGCTTGACGAACGGCTGGCCCGTTGGGCCAGGACAACCGGCGAAGCATGACCACGGTGCCGCAGCCGGGTCTGTCGACCGACACGACCTGACGTGGGACGCACGGAACCGGCTGGTGAAAGTCGTCGACGGAGCGAACGCCGTGGCCGAGTACCAGTATGACGGCCAGAAAGCGGCGGATCGTAAAAGAAGCTGTACAGCGGCGGCAGCCTCGACGAAACTCGGCACATCTACCTATCCCTGCAGAATCAGGTGCTGGAGAGACGCGTGGATTCGTCGACATCCGACCGACCGGCAGTTCACGTGGGGCGATCGTTACGTCGACGGTCTGGTGCTCCGCACCCCACGATACGGACGCCAATGGGTCTCTGGACGAAACACTGTACGCCCTGCAGGACGCCAGCTGGAACGTCACCGCCACTGGCCGACGCCACGGCGGAGCGATCGTCGAACGCTTCGTCTACGACATCTACGGCCGCTCCACGGTCTCGACGCCGACTTCGGCCGACAGCGACGGAATCAGCGACTACGCCTGGGAATACCGCTACCAGCAGAGAATACGACACCGAAACCGGAATGCACTGCTTCCGGGCAAGGTACCACCATGACGCGACGGGACGATTCCTCGGCAGAGATCCGCTGGAGTTTCTCGGTGGAAAGAATCTGTACAATTATGTAGCGTCGAATCCTCTGATCTTTACAGATCCCTCAGGTGAAATATGGATCCCGCCCGGCGGGCTGTAGTATGGGGTATTGTGGACCTTTTAGTGGCCCTTTTCCGCCCGCTGGGCCGCCACCGATCGATGGCCTCGACAGGTGCTGTCCTGAATCGCGATCTTTGCTATGGACCGAACCCGACGCATTGTCACTACACGGGATGGGGAAATCCGGTCACTACGGCATGTGATGTTGCCTTGTGCAATTGTGCGCGGATTCAATTGTGCATCCGTGCCGTGAGTGGAGACGGCTGACCTGCAACTGGTATCGTGCGAAAGCAATCGGGTACTTCTGCGGCGTAAAAGGACTGGCTCCATAACCAGCATCTTTGCAAAGTACATTGAGGTCTGGTATTGCTGGTACCAGCGACACCGGTGTGTCCCTGCTGCAAGAGCTTTGGGACTTTAAATACACTATGTGTGACGCCATGATCTCATGCAACCTGTTCCACAATGTAGTAGCCAGCTTGGTACTTTTGTGACTGGATGTGGAGAGGAAAGGCCGGCTCGTCAATCCACACAGGGCGTCAACTACGACAGCGTCACTGTGGCACCGACAGAACAATCGTCCGGACAGGAAGTACGTTGATGGTCGCCACAATTTTGAATTCGTCCCCAACAAGCACCTACGCGTCCGTCAGTCCTACCACGGCGTTATCAGACTGTCTGAAACGGGACAGTTCCCGGGACTGACGGTAACCAGTGAAACGCAGTTTCGTCGTTCACTATGATCGGAAGGAGACCTCCGACTCGAGAGACACGACTCGAATGACGATCCCTATGTCATTCAGGCAGACGTAACTCGGCGAAGTATCATGGAACGGAAAGACTCAACGATTTGCCTCAGGACGAGACGCGTTTCACCTTCAGCGGAATCACTCTGTACAGCTCCCTCTTTTTGCCAAGCTGCTTGACGGATGTCGGATGGCACAACGAAACATACATCTTGCCGATGGAAAGTCCTTTCTACAGGCTTGGGCAACCAATCGCGATTGGATGGCATTATCTCAGTTGAAGGCAATGACTGTCACCGTGTCATTTGTGAACGCAAGTCAGTTACTTGGACTATTTATGTCGACACAGAAACACGGTCTCCGTCGCGTCGATTGCAGATTTCTGAATCACAGATGGGAGCATTTGAAATCAAAGAAGAGATTACGCGGAGGTCTTCTGGAAGGCTACTGGCGATAAAGCAATCCCAATTGTTTTGATCGATGAAGTCGTGGGTCGTTCCCAAGAAGAGTGCATCGGACGGCACAGGGCCGGAAGACACCGGGAGGGCATCAGTGTTGACGAGCGGTCCGATGTGGGTGAAACGACCAGCGAAGGAGAAGGGTGACGACTCTGGGAGGCAGCACAGACAGGGCTGTGCAGTTGATCACGGATACGATAAAGGTGTCAGGAACCTTTGATCGGCCGTAGAGCGAGAAATCGCCCTGGGCACAATCAGGCAATTGACATTGAAAATACTATTGTAACAGATGGGCGGCTGGCGGAGACCGCGGCGTCTGGGAGTGATCCGAACAGTGGAGAATCAATATGGCGACCAATAGGCATTACGTGGATTCCGAGCCGGCGTCCAGCGCGTGGGGCGATTGTCGACCGCGATTCTGATCTGCAGTTCTTTGTGCGAGTGTACCCGAACGCAGGACGGCCGAATTGCCCTCGGGCGTCCAACGAAGGCCCGCAGATGACGCCGTGTGTCGAAAGCTCAGTTTGATGTCGACGAGAATATGTTGAGAACACCCGACTTTGGTTGATCCTGAAAAGTCAGTAGGCACTCAGACATCAATGTCGCTCCAGACAGCGAATCAGCGGTTGATCCTGGTGGTGACGAACACCGAACCAAATTACGTAGTAATCAGAGGCGTGAGAGTTTTCGAGAGGCCAGAGTTGGCGCGACATTCTTGAGAAACTCGGACGTCCCACCCGCTCGAAACTGCGTACACTGACGTTCACCCGGGGAATAGTCTTCTTCATGATGATCCGGACCTTCGGCTGTTCTTTTTACGCTCGGTTTCGACAGCAAGAATAGCCTGAATTACATCTACTATCATGCAGGATTCTAGCGGAAGCGTAATGCAGACATTCTGGTTTAGGGTAAGCCACTTCGGTGAATAGCACGTTGCTTTGATTTGTAGAGTGCTGGCTTTTCCTGATTGGGGAATGAGCCATGAGTCGCAGGTACTCACGTGAGCAGTGGGTCGAGTGGATTGAGGAGCAGCGGTCGTCCAGGTTGTCGATCGCCAATTTCTGTGAATCGATCGGGGTTTCTCCAGAATGCGTTTATGTCCGAGCGACGTAAGCTGACCAGCACTGCGATAGACGGCACGCATCCGTCATCTTTGCCGAGTGCCCCGGTTTCGTTTCGCTGGAAGCTGGCCGCGCAGGACGCGATCCGTGGGACCGCGACACACCTGCAACAACGCCGCCATCGAAGTCGAGCTTCCGGGAGGCAGCGTTGTTCGCGTGTGTGATCCGCAGGTGATTCGCGATGTCATCGCCGTGGTGCTCGAGCACGGGGGCGGCAGTGATCAGTATGAGGCGCGAAAACGAGCGAAAACGGTGTCCGGAACCTTTGAATGACTTGCGATTTCGGTCGATGAATTCCCCGTGACTAGTCGTGACATCTGTGACGAGAGTTGCGACTCGACCTTCCGTGCAAGCGTCATCTGAGATGAGACGCTGTAGTATTAGTGGCAATACTAATTGAATTTTTCCTTTACTACATTGCGAGGTATACCTTGGCTGATCGAGTGTTTCTTGCAGTTGTATGTTTGGTAGTTGTTACAATGTGGATCGTCGATCGCACGATCTTGAAGGAACCAAAATCCGTGCCCCAAGACAGAAATCCGCGTCCTCAGTGCAGTTCACGCGCCCAACCGACCATGAAGGACTTGGAATCCGCAATTCACGATATGGAGGCTCGGCAAAAAGAGCACGGCCAGCACTTACTGGGAAGCAATGGCAATCTGGGAAGGCTTGGCCCAAGGGGCGGATTGAAGGTACATAGGACACCATGAACGTTCCCCCGAATTCATAGGTTGTCCTGTGTCCGATTCCCCAGCGATTTGACCTGTCGGAAATTGTTTGTCACTGAAGCACTCGAAGATCCCCGGTCCACAATCAGCAGACATCACCCGCTGATCAGTGTCATGACACGAATATCGCTGATCGCGGTGCTCGCCGAGCAGACGGTACAGCCATTTGCAGGTGGGCTGTCACTCCGGCAGGAACAGCTCAAACGCCGCTGTCGCTGCCTCACGGGATCCCGTCCAAAGATGTTTTCCAGCGTTCTGATGGCGCTTGCGGCCGGACGCCTTTCAGGCCTGCTTTGTGAGCTGGCTGAACACACTTCGCGTGCCGGCGGGAGCCAATACGGTTGCTGCGGAACCCAATGAACGACATATCGCCCAGTGGATAAGCAGGGCGATGCCTGCGGGAAACCACAGCCGGTCCAGCGACACAGGACCGCGCTGCACCTGGTAGTGCACGGCTGACGCAGGCGAAGCTGGCTCGCGCAGGTTGCCACCGAGGAAAAATCAATGAAATCACGGCAATTCCCGAACTGTCGAAGCTGATTGACGTGAGCGGATCGATCATCACCATCGACGCCATGGGCACGCAGACGGCGTTCGCCAGACAGATTGTGAATTAACGGCGGAGACCACTGTTCTGGCGGCACGAAAGGCAATCAGAGCGGGCTTCAGGGAAGCGTGGTCAAAAGCCGTCGATGAACATTTGGATGATAACTTTGCCAAAAGTTCCCTCACGCCAGTATGTGGAGGAAACCAGTCAGCCGCCGAAGCACGCGAACCTATATCTACGGTTTTCAGTTCCCAAGAACCTGGCTGGCCGTGAGAAGTGGGCAGTGGTGAACATCAAGATCGTCATCCATTACAGTGTCTGCGGCGACAGAAACTGTGGATGTGCGTCACTACATCAGTAGCACAATACGGAGATCAAACAGTTTGCGCGAGAGCCGTCCGTGGTCACTGGGGAATCGAAACACCTGCCACTGGAACTGGATGTGACCTATTCCAGACGCTCAACGCACGCTACCAGGGCGATTGCGCCATGCTGGGTAATCTGCGATGATTGCGCTGCAGTATTCGAGTTGCCTGCGGTGTGGCAGCCGGCTGCGTTGTGGAACTCATCACGGAGGCTGAGCGATGATCCTGCGGGAAGCTGCTGAATCCCGACGTCTGGCGACATCCATTCACGAACACTTTGCCGACCTGACCGACCCGCGGCGGCGCGAACCGACCTGGCCGCTGATCGATATGATCGTGATGGCTTTGTGTGCCGTGATCTGCGGTGCCGATGATTTTGTGGCGATTGCCAGGTGGGCGAAAACCAAAAGGAACTTCCTGTCGCGGTTTATCAATGTGTCGAAAGGCACGCCGTCGCATGACCGGTTCAATGCCGTGTTCGGGGCCCTGCGGCCGGGAGAATTTGAGAAGTGCCTGCTGAGCTGGATCACGGCGCTGCACCAGATCAGCGATGGTCAGCTGATCGCCATTGACGGCAAAACGCTGCGTCGCAGCTATGACGCCGCCAGCAGCAAAGCCGCCATTCATATGGTGATCGCATGGGCCACGGCCAATCAGATCAGCCTGGGCCAGGTGGTGGTGGACGAGAAGAGCAACGAGATCACCGCCATTCCAAAACTGCTGGAACTTCTGGAACTCAGCGGCTCGCTGGTGACGATCGACGCGATGGGCTGCCAGACGGAAATTGCTGCCAGGATTGTGGACGCAGGCGGCCACTATTGTCTGGCGGTCAAGCAGAATCAGCCCACATTGTATGACGGGCTCGAAGCCTTCTTTCAGGAACAGATGGAGACCGCATTTGCGGACACACAGGTTCGCACACATGAAACTCACGAACGAGGCCACGGCCGCGAGGAATCCCGCTACTACTGGATCTGTCCGATACCCGATTCGCTGCCGGATGCATCGCGCTGGAAGCACCTGCGTGCAATCGGCATGACGCTCAACGTGACGCTCCGTGACGGCAGGGAACATACACAGATCCGTTACTATATTCTGAGCCGGTACATCGCCGGCCGAAAGTTCGGCGAAGCGGTCCGCGGCCACTGGAGCATCGAGAACCGTCTGCACTGGCAGCTCGATGTGAGTTTCGGCGAAGATCAGTGCCGACTGCGGAAAGGTCACAGCGATGCCAATTTCAGCATCCTGCGGCGAACCGCACTCAGCCTGCTGAAAAATGACCAGACGGCCAAAGTCGGCATCAAAAACAAACGCCTGCTCGCCGGCTGGAACGACGACTACCTCGCCCAACTCCTCTTCAAATAACAACTTATCACGCAATCGCCCTGGGCTTCCTACAGTCACAAGTCCTTACAGCACAAAGCCTTAGTGTGCGCTTGACCGTGCACTTCATCACTGACAAGCTCCATCCCATGGAAAGTCGTATGTCCACCGGAGCTATAGCGATTTTTCCAAATCAATGCCATTTTGAAACACGGTCTTAGTGAGTGCTGACCGTGGTACAGTGAGTCGCACACGGGGGGCCGGATTGCCCGGGCTGGGCTCGCCCGTCGTCGAGACTTGCGGAGACTCGACAGACTGTCCTGACGCGTCCAGTGAACAAAAGTCGCGTTTCGGTAGCAGGCGGACATGCGCAGAAGGTTCTGTCTCGGCGAGACTGACGCGACATCAAAGTTGCCGCCATCGGTTTGCGTGACGAGCCGCCCCAACTCAGCCGCGCCAGCCCCACGCAGGCTCCGATCGGTAAGTCGGGCTGAGTTACCGCCTGCCGACGCCTCGCGTTCAGGCTGCGCGGACGCGGTGTTCCCGCCTGCGCGGGAATGACGGGGTGTGGGGTGCGCGGGAATGACGGGGTGGGGTGCGACTGCGTGGCGGTTCAGTCACAGCGTTCTTGACATGCGGCTTGCCAGGCGTTGCAGGGCCGGGCTGACGTCGTGCGAATCGAGATGCACGTTCAGCAGGCTGAATGTATCGTTGTTCGCCAGAGCCGCCTGCAGCGCTTTTTCCAGATCGTCTTCTGTGTGAACTTCAAACCCCCAGCCACCTCCGAGCAGATCCGGCATGCGGTGATAGTCCCAGTTGGGGATATTGTTGAACGGACCTTCCTGAAGAAATCGCTCGGTCGTATAGCCTTTGTTGTTCAGCACGATGACGATTGGATTGAAGCCCAGCTTCAGGCCCGTGGACAGTTCCAGACAGGTCATCTGGAACGCTCCGTCGCCGACCAGCACGATGGGTCGCAGCCTGCGGTTCGCCACCTGAACTCCCACGGACGCGGGAATCGCAAATCCCATCGACGTGTAGTACGCGGCGCTCAGAAATTCGGTGTGCTGGCTGATGGTCAGGTCGGAGGCTCCGAACAGCGAATCGCCGGTATCCGCAACGACGACCATCGAACCGTCCAGCAGCAGATTGATGCGTTCGAACAGCCGACGAATCGTCATCGTCTGTTTTGCTTTCGGAGTAAACCTGTCGGGGACCTCTCGTTTGTTTTTTGGCGGCTTGTCCGCCTGCATGCTGAATTTCGCCGACGCCAGCTTCTTTACGAAGTCCTGAAGCTGCACATCGTGAAAATGGTGGTGCCGGATGCGCAGTTTTTCGCTGGTGGCATAGATGCACTTCGCGGGATCCAGATGGGCCGTGAAGATCCCCAGGTTGATGTCGGTCATGAAGGTCCCCAGCAGGATGACGCAGTCGCTTTGTTCGACGTAGCGGCGGACGTCGTCGCGGCCCATGGCACCTTCGTAGACTCCCAGATACAGCGGGTGTTTTTCGCTGACGACGGATTTTCCCAGCAGCGTGGCACACATCGGGATGTTGTGATTTTCCGCCAGCTTCAGCACGTCCTGGCGCAGGCCGAAGCGATGCACTTCGACGCCGGCCAGAATGACGGGACGTTTGGCGGCCTCGATCATTTCACGCGATTCTTCGATTGATTCCCGCAGCGCGTCGGGATGCGACTTGCGTTTTTCGACAAGCGGCCTGTGAGCGAACAGCGCTTCAGTGCGAACTCGGTCGCGGGGAAGTTCCAGATACACGGGCCGCTTGAATCGCACGGCGGCTTCCAGGCAGCGGTCAATTTCTCGAAACGCGGTCAGCGCGTCGTCGAGACATGCGGAAGCCACGGTAATCTTTTCGAAGACGTCCTTCTGAGTGTTGAAGTCCCGGACTCGATGGTGCAGCAGCGGATCCGACTGACGCTCGTCCATTCCCGGAGCACCGCTGATGACAATCACGGGCGACTTTTCGGCGTAGGCTCCTGCAATCGAATTGCACAGACTGAGTCCTCCGACGCAGTACGTGATGCAGACGGCTCCGATGCCGTGTACGCGGGCGTAGCCGTCGGCCGCGTATCCGGCACAGTCTTCGCGCGTGGTGCCGATAACGCGGATCGGGCTCTCTTCCAGCATGCCGTAGAACCCCAGGACGAAGTCGCCGGGAATCCCGAAGATGTCATCGACTCCGTAGTGCTGCAGCCGTTCGATGAGATACGAACCGATCGTCTGCGGCGACGACGTTCTGGTCCGCGCGGGCTTTGGCTTCGCCGAGGCAGCGCTGGGAATTCTCCGTTTCGCAGAGGTCTTCTTCCTGGCCGCCATTGTCGTGTACTTTCCAAGGAGTTCTGATTTGCCGGTGCCTGCTACCGGCGTCATTGTTTGGCCGGCACCGGAAAACGTCAAACCGTCGGAGTATTGTGAGTGGCGCCAACCGGTGGCGGTTGACTGGCTGACGAACGCGCGATGCGCTGTCGCAGACGGATTGAATGGAAGGGAGTTGTCATTGTGGCGAGAGTCCTGATGGGCTGGGAACTCGGCGGAGGTCTGGGCCATGTGGCTCGACTGCTGCCGATTGCCAGGGAACTTCGGCAGGCGGGGCATCAGCCGTGGTTTGTTGTAAAGCGCCCGGAATCAGCCTCGCTGTTGTTTGAAGGCGATGAATTCCCTGTCTCGCAGGCTCCGCCATTTCCGGCGTTCCGCTCGATGGATGCGAATGACACCTTTCGGGCAGAAACCTATGCGGACATTCTGCGCGTTCATGGTTTTGCTGATCACGACGCGCTGGCAAATGGATTGGCGGCCTGGGACCGGGTGTTTTGTGAACTGCGGCCTTCACTGATCGTCTGTGATCATGCGCCGCGGCTGTGTCTTGCCGCCATGCGGAAGATTCCCGTTGTCCACGTTGGCACGGGATTCACGTGTCCGCCCGTCAGTGATACCTGGTTTCCGCCGATTCCGTCCGATGCGCCGGTGATAACGGATCAGACCGAGCTGCTGCAGGTTGTCCGGGATGTCCAACGGCAGCGCGGAGGGTTCCTGCCGGAACGGCTGACGGACGTTCTGAGTCATGCTGAAGAGTTTGTGACCGTTTGGCGCGAGCTGGATCCTTATCGGACGGTTCGAGAGCGCGGTACAGCGGGACCGCTGCATCGAATTCCAGACACCGACTATGAATCGGCAGATTCCGGTGACGTTGAATTCTTCGCGTATCTGTCCGGCAGCATGCCCGGCATCGAACAGGTCGTGCTGGCTCTGCTGAAATCCGGGCTTCGCGGCCGCACGTTTCTCCGCGACGCGACGCCTGATCAGACGCGCCGGCTGCAACAGGCAGGTGCGCGACTGGAGATTCGTCCGGTGCCGCTGGATGCCGTTCTGCCGACAACGCCGCTGGTCGTTCATCACGGTGGGATCGGTTTGACGGAAGCCGGTATTGCGGCCGGTTGTCCTCAATTGCTGCTGCCCGGGTTTCTGGAACAGAAGCTGACCGGAGACTGCCTCGAAGCGATGCAGGCGGGACGATCGTTTCACGGAACCGTCCGGCTGTCGTCAGTCATCGCGGCTGCGGGTGAGCTGCTGAACCCGGAGACTCGGCAGCGGTCAAAACAACTTGCGCTGAACCTGCGAGATCGGTATCCGGAGTCGGCGATTGTCCCTGTGATGAACGTCTGTCTGCGACTATTGCGATGGGCGATCAATTGACTGATGACGCGCTGCGGTCCGCTGATGAATTCTTCGCGAAGGATGCAAAGAGGCGCTGTCAGCGGAAATGCGTGCCGGGCAAGAGGTTGCCGGGCTCCGGCATGCAGGCGGTCAAACCTTCGAACCTGAATTCCAGGAAAGCCGACTTGCAGAACAAACGCGGACAGTTACCCTACCCGCTCAGCACCCTTGACGACGCATAATTGGGCCATCGTCCCGGCCAGGCGCCGGTTGAACTCCCTATTCGTCCTGAGTCGATTAGTCGATTGTTGCCCATTTGCTCATGCGTCCGGTGCAGGTCCAGGGAATATGCGGGTCCTGCACACCCCCTCAATCCATCGCCTGCGTTACGGACAACGTAGTGCCGGTTTCCAGCGGTCCCCGATGCACGAATCATCCCGGGTGACCACGTGTCCCAAGTCCCTTCTGAGGAGCATTGTCGAATGATTCCCGCACGATTTCGTGACCTGTTGTTTCGCAAGAGTGTTTCCAGTCGTCCCGCGCGCCGTCGCCGCTCGCGGCGAAGCAGTCTGTGTGTTGAATCACTGGAAAGAAGATCGCTGCTGACCACGTTCACGGTCACCAGCCTTGCGGATTCCGGCGCCGGCACGCTGCGGCAGGCGATCGATGATGCCAATAACAATGACAATGGCTTTGAATATGATGAGATCGCCTTTGACCTGCCTTCCGGGAGCACAATCTCGCTGACGTCGGGTGACATCGCCATTACAGAGACGGTCGCCATTCTGGGGCCGGGAGAAACCGAACTGACGATCGACGCGGGCGGAAACTCGCGAGTTTTCGATATCATCGAACAGCCGGAAACGTTTCTGGGAGTCGACATTTTCGGTGTCACTCTGACGGGCGGTTCTGAAGTTGATGGCGGTGCAATTCGCAACATCTTCGGCAGCGTCTACATCGCCGAAAGCACGCTGACCGGCAATTCGGCGTCGCGCGGCGGAGCCATCTACACTGAAGGTGATTCGCTTGGCTATGGCGGACCGCTGGCATCGCTGTATCTGGACGACGTGGAAATTTCCGGCAACTCGGCCGACGACGGCGGTGGCATTTACAACAACCTGGACCACGTTGAGCTGTACAACGGTTCGGTTGTGTCCGGCAATTCCGCCACCAACGACGGCGGAGGCATCTACACGCTGGGACAGGGCGGCGGCGTTGTTCTGGGCACGCTGTTTGTCTACGAAGGCAGCCAGGTCAGTAACAATGTGGCCGGCAATAACGGAGGCGGAATCTACAACGAAAACGATCACGTCGAATTGTGGGACGGCAGCCTGATCAGCGGCAATGTGGCCGGCAACGCGGGTGGCGGTGTCTACACTTTCGCGGACGGCTTTAACGGGCCCGGCGAAACACTGTACGTCAGTGACAGCCAGATTACCGGCAACACGGCGGTTCACGGAGGCGGCATCTACAACAGCGGCGACTATGTTTCGCTGTTCCGCAGTTCTGTCGACGGTAATCAGGCCACCGGTACGGACGGCACCGGGTCAGCCGACGGACTCGGCGGCGGCATCTACAGCGAGAGCAACGAACTCGGCTATGGCAGCGTCGATCTGTACCAGTCGACTGTCGCCAACAACGTCGCTCAGGCGGGAACCGGTGTCACGGGAGCACCCGGTGTCGGTCAGGGTGGCGGAGTCTACGCCGGCTCCGGGGCTCTCTACACGTACCAGTCAACGCTCAGCGGTAATCAGGCTCTGCGGCGAGCCGACGGGCAGGGTGAAGGCGAGGGCGGCGGGCTGTGGAGTTCCGCTGACTATATGTCCGCGGAGAACTCGACGTTCTCCGGCAACTCGGCCGAGGACGCCGGTGGCGGCATCTATACGGGAACGGCGGTCGAGGCTTCTTATTGGCTGTCTTTCGTGACGATCACGAACAACACCGCAGCGGACGGCGGCGGCATCTTCCATGACGAGTCTGCCACCCTGACCATCGATGGCTCAATCGTCGCGGGAAATTCATCGAACGACATCACAGGAGCGTTCAGTGGAACGTCCAACCTGATCGGCGTTGATCCGCTGCTGGGGCCGCTGCAGGACAATTTCGGCCCGACGCAAACTCACGCACTGCTGCCCGGCAGTCCGGCCATCGATGCCAGTACGCTGAGTCGGTTTGAAGATCAGCGCGACCTGCGCGTCTTTGGAACGTCGGACATCGGTGCGTTCGAAGTCGTGCTGGACTTTGGTGATGCTCCGGCATCCTTCCCGGTGACTTTGGCCGATGACGGTGCCCGCCACGAAGTCAGCGGCCTGTACCTTGGCAGCTCCGTCGACAGTGAAGCAGACGGCCAGGTTTCCAATGCCGGCTTTGCAAACGCAGACGACGACAATGGTTTCCCGGATGATGAAGACGGCGTTACCTTTGTTGCCGCAGTCGGGGGTTTCAGCGGGCGAGTTGAAGTGGTTGCGTCCGGCAATGGATTCCTCAGCGGTTGGATTGACGCGGACGGCAACGGCGTCTGGGATGCAACTGAACAGGTCATCAACGATGTCGCCGTTGCGGCCGGTGTGAACATCATTGACTTCAATCTGCCAGGCCCGCCGATTCTGGAAGGGATCAGCGCGATCGCCAGGTTCCGGCTCAGTTCCACCGGCGGTCTGGCTCCGACGGGCGCCGCAACCGACGGCGAAGTCGAAGACTATTCCCTGCAGATCGACCCCATTGTGTTGCCTGACGGCACAACCGGCGGTTACACATTCACAACGGTGACGCCGCCGCGCGTGCGACGCTGGTACGACCCGGAAGTAGCGGTCGGCTACGACTACGAAGTCAATCCGGGTGGTGACAACTTCACGTCGGTGGAGTTTGTTTCCGGATTCGGTGATGACCTTTACACAGTCGAGTTTGTCGACGGTACCGGCACGGCACAGGTTGTTGTCGTCGGGCCGTTTGATCCGTTTGACTTCGAAACGGAGGGCAATTCTCCCGGCGGCGTCAGCTTCTTCCGGGTCACCGGCATTGAACCCGAAGCGGGGCTCGATCCGGATGACCCCGCCGCGTTCCCGACCGGCCTGGCCTTCGGCGATGCCGACAACAATGGTGAGGCTGTCGTTGACTTCACAATGACGCCGCTGGCGACACCGGTGGCCGTCGACGACGCATACGAAGTTGACGAAGACAACGTGCTAAACACCAACATTTCGGAATCCAGCGTTCTGGACAACGACACCGACCGTAACGAAGACGAACTGACGGCGTCGGTTGTGTCAGGTCCCAGCCACGGCACTCTGGAATTCAACGACAACGGCACGTTCGTCTACACGCCGGACGAAAACTTCAACGGCACCGATTCATTCACGTACGTTGCCAATGACGGGCTTGGAGATTCTGATCCTGCAGCGGTCACAATCACCGTGCATCCCGTCAATGACGTTCCGGTGGCGGCTCCGGACGATGCGACAACCGACGAAGATACGTCTGTCGTCATCGACGTGCTCGCCAACGACTTCGACGTGGACGGCGACGATCTGACCGTTGATCCGCAGGAAGGTCCTTCCAACGGGACGATTGTTATCAACGAAGACGGAACGATCACGTACACGCCCGATGAAAACTTCAACGGCGAAGATTCGTTTACCTATCTGATCGGCGACGGTCAGGCTGTGTCGGAAGTTGTCACGGTCACAATCACGGTAAATCCGGTCAACGATGCTCCGGTTGCCGGTGATGACGAATCGGAAACGGATGAAGATACGTCGGTCGTCATCGACCTGCTGGCCAATGACAACGATGTCGACGGCGATGAACTGACGGTCGGCATCACGGGCGGTCCCGTCAACGGAACGCTGACCGAAAATGAAGACGGCACATTCACCTACACGCCGGCAGAAAACTACTTCGGGACGGACACCATCACATACACGGTGACCGACGGAGAACTGCTGTCAAACGAAGCGACCGTGACGATCACTGTCAACCCGGTCAACGATGCGCCGGAAGCATTCGACGACGCCGCTGAGACCGAGGAAGACGCACCCGTCAACATCGACGTCAATGACAACGATCTGGATGTGGAAAACGACATCCTGTCACCGGTCATCGTGACTCAGCCGGCCAATGGCTCGGTCGTCGTCGAAGAGGACGGTACGCTGACTTACACGCCGAATCCCGATTTCAACGGGACCGACACGTTCACCTATGCAGCCAGCGACGGCGAACTGGAATCCGAACCTGCCACCGTCGCAGTCACCGTGAATTCGGTCAACGACGCACCGGTTGCCGAATCGGATACCGCGGAGACCGATGAAAATACGCCTGTGGACATCGCTGTCCTGGGTAACGATTCTGATGTCGACGGCGACGATCTGACTCCGTCGGTCGTGACAGCCCCGGCCAACGGTACGGCAACGGTCAACGAAGACGGTTCGATCACGTACACGCCGAACGAAGGCTTCACCGGAACGGACACGTTCACCTACGTCGCCAGTGACGGCACAGACGATTCGAATGAAGCAACCGTCACGATCACCGTCAACGCCGTGAATAACACGCCGCCGGAAGCAGCCGATGACGAAGCGGACGTCGAAGAAGGCAGTTCTGTTGTCATCGGCGTGCTGGTCAATGACTTCGATGCCGACGGCGACAATTTGACGCCGGTCATTGTGACGGGGCCCGCAAATGGTACGGCGACCGTCAATGAAGACGGTTCGATCACGTACACGCCGAACGAAGGATTCACCGGAACCGACACGTTCACCTACGTGGCCAATGACGGCACGGCCGATTCGAACGAAGCGACCGTCACAATCACGGTCAGCGCCGCGCCGGGAGGTCCGACGGTCGAGGAAATTCCTGACCCGCTGGATCCTTCGCGCAACGCACTGCTGGTCACCGGCACGTCCGAGAACGACGTGATCTTCTTCCAGCGGCGGCGAGGTGGTGCGATTCGAGTGATCGTCAACGGCGAGAACCTCGGGACGTTCAACAACATCGATGTTGTGATCGCGGAGGGCCTTGGCGGCAACGACCGCATCATTGTCGACGATTCGCTGATCGTGGACGCTCGCCTGTACGGCAACGAGGGTAATGACCGGCTGTACGCAGGACTCGCCGGCATCAATATCCTTGACGGCGGACCGGGCAACGACCGACTTTACGCCAGCCCGTTCGGCAGCACCGTCATGGTCGGCGGCGAAGGCAACGATGAACTGAACGGAGGCTTCCTGTCTCGCGACATTCTGATCGGCGGAACCGGCGTCGATCGCCTGTACGGCGGACTGCTGAGCGAAAGCATTCTGATCGGAGGCACCACAACGTACGACGACGATGCGGTCGCTCTGTCGGCCATCCAGGCCGAATGGGCCTTCGGCGGGCGGTTCAGCAGTCGCATCCGTAACCTGACGAACGGCGGCGGTCTGAATGGCGACAACATCCTTGCCATCGGTGACACGGTGCATGAGGACGATGCCCGCGATCAACTGTTCGGTGGTCTGCTAAGCGACTGGTTCTTCGATCTGGACCGAGATCGACTGCGAAACGTCTGGTTCAATGACTACGTGTCTCGCTGACCGGCCACCGAATTCGGTGATCGGCTGACGCCCGAATTCCAGTAGATGAATGAAGCCCGGCTTCCACGTGAAGTCGGGCTTTCTGTTTGCTGATTGCCACGAGACGATGATTGCGTCCTGGTTTAGAACGTTTGCACAGCCGTCTCGATCGTGGACCGTGGATCGTGGATGCCGGAAGTACTCGCTCGATCGTCCTGCGCCGCGTCAGAAACGCCAGCCGGTCGAACTACCGCAGTCCTGCTTCGGACATCAGTCGTGCGGTCGATTCATACGCTTCACGAACCCAGGCTTCGATATTGTCGGGATCGGGGCTGTATTCGAGTTCAATCGAAACCGTGCCATCGTCGATTTCCAGCGCTGCGATCTGGTTCAGGTACGGTGGAAAGTCGACAACACCGCGTCCCGGCGGCAGGTCGCCGTGTACCTTTCCATCGCAGTCCGAAATGTGAACGTGGATGGCGCGGTTCTTCAGGCGGCTGACTTCGCCGGCCGGCACCCGGGCCAGCAGCAGGTGCGACACGTCGATGTTCGCGCGAAAGGCTGGGTGATCCACGTCGTCGATGAACCGCACCATGCTGCTGACATCGTTGACCAGCGAAAGACGGAAGGGTTCCAGCTCCAGAGCGATCTGCAGTCCCAGGCCATCGGCGTATTCCGCCAGGATCCGGCAGTTGCGGACAGCGGTGTCCCATTGTTCTGCGGGAGGAATGACTTCCTGCTGCCAGATGTATTCGCCAAGCACCAGCAGCAGATTGCGGGCCTCATATTCGTAACACAGATCCAGAAACGCCCTGCAGCGATCGAGATGAAATCGCTGCACACTGGGATTGAAATCCACCAGTCCCGTGGCGACACAACAGATCGAAATGATCGGCAGTTCGGCCCTGCGACACTCGTCGCGGATCAGCCTGCGTTCGCGGGCGTCGATGTCCAGAGGGTCCGTGAAGATGTCGATGCAGTCGAAGCCGATTTCCCTGGTCTTGTGAATACCCCACGCGGTGTCTCGCCCGGCCTGTGCCCACGCACTGTTGATCAGTCCGAGTTTCATGATTGCCTTTCTGCGTCGGGAGTGTGACCGCAATCCACCGTTCCGCAGCGCAAAACGCCGCAGCTTTATTGGTGGGTTGACGCTGTTCAATTCCGCTGCCGCATGACGGACGTCAGCGACGGACCGTGATCCGGCTAAACTTCGACGATCGTCTCCGAGCGAGCGGATTCTGCCAGCCTGTCGCAGACGAGCTGTGTTTTTCTCGAGAGCGACAGCCAGCGGTGATCGACGTCACCTCGCTGAACCAGGTCACAGAACCCGTCGATCATACACTGTTCCAGCGGCTTGTGATCCACAATGTGCTGGGAAGAGATACCGTCGGTGTCATGCACCCAGAACCGCGGAGGTCTGCCTTCCCAGGGGCGAGTGAAATCGTCGCAAACCAGAGCCTGTTTCGAACCGGCGATTTCAATCCAGCGGCGCCGGACGGCGTCGAACCCCGATTCAACTCCGGCCACCAGACCGTTGTCAAACCACAGCATTCCGTTCATGCGCACGTCGACATCGTTGTGCCATCTGGCCGTCGCAAAAACACGCGTCGGCATCCGGTTGAGAAACAGCAGAGTCGCGCCCACGCAGTACCAGCCCAGATCCATCAGCGAACCGCCGCCGGTCGAACGCTGCATCCGGATGTCGTCCATCGGCCACTCATCCCAGCGAAACGTGAATGCCGAGGTGACCTGACGGATCTCTCCCAGCAGCCCGTCCGCCACAATTCGCCGCATCGCCGCCGCGCGGGGAGTGTGGTACCACATGACTCCGTCCAGCAGCACCACGCCATACTGACGGCACGCGGACACCATTTCGTCAACTTCGGCCACATTCATGGCCAGCGGCTTTTCGGACAGCACATGTTTGCCGGCTTCGGCTGCTCTGATCGTCCATTCGCGGTGCAGGGAAGGCGGCAGCGGAAGATAGACAGCATCGACATCGGGACTGTCCAGCGCCGCCTGATAGCTGCCAAACGACGCCGGGATCCCGAGTTCACGGGCGAAGGCCGATGCCTTATCAGCACAGCGGCTGGCAACGGCAACCAGCTTCGCGCCGTCGGATTGCTGAATATGGGGAGCCACCCTGCGAGCGATCCGGGCGGTTCCCAGAATGGCAAATCGAATGCGGTCGGGCATGAATCCGTCGGTCGTCTGCGTGAACCGGACAGCGAATGTTTCTTGTGCCCGATGATTCTACGCGACCGGGAAACATCACACCACAAGCGCGGCGGAGCGACAGGCCACCGTCGTCAGCGGCTCTTCGTGTCCGCTCCGTCGATCGCGGCCGCACGAACACTTTCGCGGTCAGTCAGCTTAAGGACCAACTGCTGCCGCTGACCTCCCCGGAAGACTTCGATCTTTACGCTTCTGCCGATCTCCGCCAGGCTGACCAGGTTGATAAGGTGGTTTTCGTCTGCGACAGGAATGCCGTTGAACGAGACGATCACGTCGTCCGGCCGCATGCCGGCGATCGCCGCGGGAGTGGGAGTCGCACTTCGGTAGACGCGAGTCACGCGGGCACCGTAGGCCCGGTCCAGGCCCAGCCGGCGAGCCGCGGAAAGGTCAAAGTCACTGTCGAGTTCCACGCCCAGGTATGCTCGCTGAACCCGGCCGTACGAGACCAGTTGTTCAAAGACGTGGCGTACCAGATTGCAGGGAATGCTGAAGCCGATGCCCTCATTGCCGCCGCTGTTGGAAGCGATGGCTGTGTTAATGCCCACCACTCGTCCGTGCATGTCGATCAGCGGACCGCCGCTGTTGCCGGGATTGATGGCAGCATCCGTCTGGATGAAGTCCTGATTGATGACCGTGTGATCTTCCGTCAGAGAAAGATCGCGGCGGCTTTTGGCGCTGACGATGCCCATTGTCACAGACTGACTCAGGCCGAACGGACTTCCGATGGCAAGCACGTAGTGACCAATCGCGACGGAATCACTGTCGCCCCAGACACCGGTCTGCGTGCCGTAGTCCTGAATCTGCAGGATCGCGATGTCGCTTTCTTCGTCGCGATAGATTCGCAGTGGGTTGAGTTCCAGACCGTCGGCGGTCTGCAGTTCGATGTCCTGCAGTTCGGCTCCGCGAATAACGTGGTTGTTGGTAATGACGAATAACCCGTTCACGCGGCTGCTTCGCATGGCCACGCCGGAACCGGTTTCTTCAACTTTGCGTCCGTCCTTTTCGCGGCGAACGGCCTGGATATGGACCGCCGTCGGCATAACGGCCTGCGAAATGCGGGCAATATGCTCACCGCTGCTCATCAGCGCCTGAGAACCCGCGGAGGCCATGTCGGTCCCGCGTTCCGGTGAGACGGCCTGAGCTTTGGAATTCAGGCGGATTGAATCGAGATGCCCTCCCACTGCCAGACCAATGGCCAGCATGGATGTGGAAAGCAGAATTGTTCCTGATCGTCGCGCCATCAACGTACTCTCCGGGGAAAGTCACACTTCCTGTGGCACGGCTCCGTCCGCATCTTTCTGGTCTGAACCCCGCGTTGCCGACAGCAGACAACTGACGCCGTTGCAGCGTCGGCTGGCCGCCGGAGCGGGAGTGGCACTCGCTTCCGTCGCGATCACCCTTTAATCCGGGAACGATCCACCGACGAAATGTCGTCAGGAACTGTTCCCGACTGTCATCGGGCGTTCATTTGCCGCATGGCAAACTGAATCCGGCTGAATTTGCCGTTGCCGGGAACATCGTGTGCGGAGTGGCGCAACAACGCGATTCGGCGGCATGTGCCGAAGCGTCGGCAGAACTGGCGCGATTGACAGCAGTCAGACGACCGGTGGTGGCGGTACGGGATTTCCCCGGTCGGTGCCGGAAATTGCCGGTGACATCTGCGGCAACTGTTTGGACTGTACCGGCAAAACACTTACGCCGCGGAATGCGGCTGCCAGACGAAAATCTCGCCCTTGCCGGGCACCGACAGATCGCCCGACCACCGCTGATAGGTTCCTTCCGAATCCCGGTACGGCAGTGAAACACCGAATTGCCGCAGGTGCCGTGAATACACGTTCAAAAACGTCGGATTGCCGTGCGACGATCGCGCGAACGTCGGCATCAGTTGCAGCGGTTTCAGCGAAATAATCGTTCCGCGGTTCATCCATGCTCCCGTGCGAATTTCGGCCCCGCTGAGAAGCACGATCGTTCCGCCCTTCATCTGCAGGCCGGCGAAATCTCTCACGATTCCCCCGAAAACGATCGTTCCGCGGCGCATTCTCATGCCGACTTCAAGTCCGGCGGTGCCATCGACAATGATCGTGCCGTTCTTCATGCCGGCCAGACTGCCGCGATAAGCAGCACCCACCTGACCGCCGGCATTGCCGTGAACATGTATCAGGCCGTTCTTCATTTCAGCGCCCAGCCAGTCGGACGCGTTGCCGTGGACTTCGATTCGGCCGCCCGTCATTCGGGCTCCCAGATGCATGCCCGCGTTGCCGTGAACCGTGATGCTGCCGCGCGACATGGACCGGCCGATCCAGCGCACACGATGCAGGTCACCGTGAAGTTCCAGTTGGTCGCTGCGTTCGCCGCTGACGTCAAAGAACTCGCTGAGCGGGACCTGTCGCTTGCCGTGGTACAGGGTTAAGTCCTGAATTTCTCTGCAGGACAATTCGGCAAAAGCATCCGGCGAGATTGCTTCCGCCTCCAGAGGCACCGACGGCGGCTGTTTGAGAGTCAGCGTGATTGTCATGAATACGATCGTCTTACTGCTGTGACGCAACTGCGAAAGTTTGCCGATCGTCGCAGAATCGCGAATCCAACACGGCCTGTCGACTGTGCGAATTCGGTCCGCGGCCGGTACGGTCCGTCAGCCGTCGCCCATGCGTTCGAACACGGCCTTGATCAGCAGCGGCAGAATCACGGTGGCATCGGCGTAGACTTCGGCAAACCGGCCTCCGTCGGCCGGGCTGAAGAATTTTCCCCAACTGACTCCTTCAGAATACGTGCACCCCGACAGTCCTCCCCAATGAACCGGTTCCGGGCAGATTCGCACGCCGTATTTGAACCGCGGCGGAGTCATCGCAGTGCCGGTGCGGCAGTTGGTGATGTCGATGAACGGTCCGACCTGCTGAGCCCAGTTGCGGGGCACTCCGCCGCCGATTGTGAAGATCCCGATGTTTTCGTAGCCGGTAATGCGTTTTGCGTAGTCGTACAGATCCAGGAAGGGATTGAACTGCGGAATCTGAGTCAGCACATCCGCCGGAGCCAGCGCCGCTCGCTGCTCAGCGCTGAGCTTTGAAATCGAGTCCAGAATCGCGGTGGTTGCGAAATCCAGCCCCAGTTCACTGTCCGTAAACGCCGGCACGAATACCGGGACATCGTGTTCATACGCACTGCGCAGGATTCCGGGGCCGACGTTCATTTCGCTCAGCCGCTGACCCACAGCGCGCGAAAACCGGGCGGACGACCAGATGCCATCCGCCGGCGGATCCTTTTCCAGAACATCGGCCACCAGCGCCGACAGGTCATTCAGGTTGGATTCCATTTCCAGAGTGTCGTAGATCCGGTTGTATCCCTTCTCAAACAGAACCGAGTCAGACTGATTGGGGTCGTGGCGGTAGTGAGTCAGGCCGATGGATTCCGTCAGACCGTGGGCCATGAGTGCTCCCGTCGCAACAACCGTCTGCACGCAGCCTCGGTCAATCAGATCGCAGATGATTTTGCCCTGCTTGGCAACAGTCATCGCTCCGGAGATCGTCATCACGACGCCGCAGTTCGGGTCGCTGAACATGCCGGTCAGTATTCGTGTCGCTTCGCCTGCTGACCTGCCGCTGAATGCGGTGTTCGACATCGCGTCCAGCAGTTCAGAAAACGTCGAGATGTTGTCAAGGTCGAGGCTGACCAGCGGCCGCAATCCGTCCCTGCGGCCGTCGTGAAGCTCACGTTCCTGCATGATGAGTCCTGATCGGGGATGCCGGAATGGGGGCCGGACGAGCGGCGCGATTTCATCGTCACTCGCTGCGGCATGACGACTCCTGACTGCGGCCCAGCGCGGCACTGCAGTTCGGACCTGAAGGAGTCTAACCAAACCGATGAGCGAAACGAGCGTCCGCGACTTCTGGATCGGCGGCGCGGCGATTCCTGTGACCGGTCCCGCCAGCCGGGAATCTCCCGTGATCGTCGTCCGCCGCGCGAGCGCATTGCGAGCGGTGCGGCGGCAACTCTTCCTGACTCATCACCTCCGGCGGCAGGTCAATGCTCGCAACCAGCCGCAGCTGCTGCGACGAGGGACTGGCTCGCCGCGATAGTCGCCTGTGACGCCGTGACGGCAGGCGGGCTATGCGGGCGCGCGGGAACGGTCGCCGAAAGCGCCTGCACCAACAGTGAGGTCAGTTTCGAAGCCTGTGACGCAGATACGCCGTCCCATGCCGAAGTCAGCTCACCGGCATCGCAATCAGCACCGGATGCCGCCTGAACCAGCAGCTCCACGGGGACGTGAAACACGGGCGATTCCGTATCCGGCAGCCCGCGACGAATGCCCGAAACACCGGAATCGGACAGCAGCAGGCTGAACTGTCCACCTCCGGGCCCGAACGCGTCGACGCCGACTTCCACAGCATCCGGCTGACTGTCATCCGCAGCGGGAACGCCGGCCAAAACGTCGCAGGCCCAGGCTGCGGGAGCGTCGTACTGCGGACGGTTCTTGCCCCAGCGATCCTGTGTGCCGTAATCGATGTAGCGGTAGATCACGGTCCGATCGATCCGCGGACAGATGATGTCCCCGGCAAAGCGTTTCGTGTTGGTCATGTCGAACACGTTGTCGCTGGTTTCGTACGGCTGATACGTTCCCATGTTTTCGGAATAGAGCCGTTCGAACAGCCATTGATCTTCGTCTTCGTCTCTTGCCACCTGCGAGACACCTTCCACCGGAGGTCCGCACAGGACGGCTCCGGTGGAATTGTAGTAGTCGCCCGTGTATCGAATGACTTCGCCGGATGTCAGAGGAACATCGGGAGCCATCTGGTAGGTGCCGCCCCGTGCTTCGGGAGTTTCGAACAGGCGCACCATGACCGCCGACACCCATTCAACCGGAATCACGTTGCGCCGTTCCTCACCTGTCATCCAGAATCTGATCGGCGTGTGCCGTACACCGTTTTCGTCCGGCGGAACAGCGGGAACCATCAATGCCGCCAAGCGCAGGTAAAGGTAGATGCCGTGGTAGGTGTTCGTATAGCCGGTGACGGAATCGCCGGCAATCACGGCCGGGCGGTACACAGTGACGTGATCGGCGAAATCGATCTCACGAACAGCCTTTTCCGCGAGAAACTTGCTGTGTTCGTAGTCGTTGCGAAATTCCTGGCCGACGTCCAGTGCATCTTCCATCGCGACGGTGGTCTGAGTGCCGGCGACGTAGGCGGTTGACACATAGTGGATATCACGAATGTCCAGTTCGCGGCACAGTTCGATCATATTTTGCGTGCCGCCGAGATTGGTCCGCCACGGCTCACCCGATCGATCTTCGCCGTAGAATTCCAGAATCGCCGCGCTGTGAATGATCGTGTCGACGTGGTCCCGCACCCAGTCCCGATCTTCTTCACTGAATCCGAACCCGGGATCGGAAATATCGCCGGCCAGCACCACGGGCCGCGGCAAACGGCTGCCCAGTTCGTCTTCCCAGTGCTGAAGAATGATTTCCATTCGTTCCGCGGGCGTTTGTTTCTTTGACGGGCGAACGACAACGGCCAGCTTATGTCCGTTCAACAACAAATCGCGGACCAGATAGCGTCCGACCAGTCCCGTAGCACCCGTCAGTAGTGTGTACATCATTTATCCTGTTGAAGGAACGAACTCCTGCTCTCAACCGCAACCGGCACGGACGATCGTAGCCCAAACCGATTCAATCGCTGGCAAGCCGGCAGAGTCGTTTCATGAAAAACCGGCGGCGAGCACCGCAGTTTTGCCGCGCCTCTGCCCTATTCAAAAGGAAAAATCTGCGGCGACGTCCGGAAGGATCGCCATGCCGATCGTCTTCCGATAGCCTTTTCGGAACCGGGATAGTCGAACCAGCATTTCCGGCAACACAAAGATTCCGCAGAAATCGAGCAAGCACAATAGGCTACACAAGCTCAGGTCACAATCAACCGCAGAGCACGTATCCTGCTTCCATATCTCACTTTCGGATCACGCACCGAAGATCGCAATGGCTGTTTCTTTGCTCACCCTGTGACGACAATGGTCGTGGTTTCCCGGAAGTTCTCTGCCGCGGTATATCGTGCCGCACCTCGGGCGAGCTGAGCGATTTCCGGCTTGTCGGCACGCATGGCGAATCCGCAATCATCCCGCGAATTGACGCAAACTCAATTCCAGTTTTGGAAATCCACAGCTAGAAACACGGGAATTGTGATGCCTGAATCGTTCCGGCGGGAAGCCGGGAGGTTCGGGAAGGACGCGACGATGGCGGCAGGCGCGCCGCGTCCAGGAAACTCCGAAAAGCGCACCTGACTTCGGCCGGACCACGCAGTGGCGGGCATCACTGAAGACATTCCTGCGCCGGCACCGTCGTTCGAGGTTCTCATGAGTATGAAAGACCGTTGATGCCGACTACTCATACAACCGACATGATCGTTGTCGCGGCCTACCTGCTGGTGGTGACACTGATCGGCTGTCTGATGACGCGCAAAACCCGCTCGGCCCGCGAATTCATGTCGGCAGGCGGATCGCTGCCGGGCTGGGTTGTCGGACTTTCCATTGTCGGCACTTTCGTCAGCAGCATCAGCTTCGTGGCGAACCCCGGAAAGAGTTACTCCGGGAACTGGAATCCGTTCGTGTTCTCTCTGTCGCTGCCGTACGCGGCCTGGATCGCGACGGTTTTCTTTGTGCCGTTCTTTCGCAATTGCGGAAGCATGTCCGCCTACGAACACCTGGAACACCGGTTCGGTCCCTGGGCCAGGCTGTACGCCGCGCTGTTCAATGTGATGTACCACGTCGGCCGCATCGGAACGATCCTGTACCTGGTTTCTCTGGCGGTGTCGAAGTTACTGGAACTGCCGGTTCCTGCGATCATCGTCGGCCTGGGTGTACTGGTCGTCGTTTACACACTGATGGGCGGCATCGAAGCGGTGATCTGGACCGATGTTGTGCAAAGCGTCGTCCTGGTGGGCGGCATGATAGTCTGCGCTGTATTGCTGGTCATGAAGGTTCCGGAAGGCTTCTTCGGCATCGTCCGCGCGGCTTCGTCGATGGCGGACAACAGGCTGTCACTGGGTTCGCTGGAAGTCAGTTCCAGAAGTTTCACAGGCGGAACATTCTGGACGACGCTGGTCTTCGGGCTGTTTATTAACGTTCAGAACTTCGCCGCCGACCAGACCTATGTGCAGCGCTACTTCACCGCGAATTCCGAGACCGCCGCGAAACGCAGCGTGTGGATGGGAGCGGTCGCGTATCTGCCGATTTCCGCCGTGCTGTTCTTCCTGGGAACCGGACTCTTCATCTTCTACCAGACAACGGGAACGCTGCCGGAAGGAACAAAGCCCGACGGAGTCCTGCCGTGGTTCATCATGCACGAACTTCCCGACGGCGTCTCCGGACTGCTGATCGCCGCAATTCTGGCGGCTGCGATGAGCACTGTGGACTCGTCTCTGAACAGTTCGGCAACGCTGCTGCTGTGCGATGTCAGGAACCGCTTCCTGCGGCGATCATCGGAAACAGAGTCGTCGTCCGCAGCGCAGGATCGATCGGAACTGAGATTTCTGCGGCTTTCCACGCTGGGTCTGGGCGTCGCCGGAGTGCTGGCGGCGCTGGCCATGATCGATGTCGAAACGATGCTGGAAGTCTGGTGGACAATTTCCGGGGTTCTCAGCGGAGGCACATTGGGGTTGATCCTGCTGGCACGGTTTACGTCCGTTCGCGGAACCGCGGCGACGCTGCCGGCTACAATTGCAGGCGTTGCCGGGATGGCGGCTGTCACGCTCGCGCATCAGGACAACGCTCCCGGATTTCTGTTGCCGATTAAGGAATACCTGTCACCTCTGATGGCGATCGTCGTCGGAACAATGCTGGTTGTGATCGTCGCAGTCGTATTGTCACCGTTTACAAGTCGCGGCGGAAACGGAGTTGATGATTCCGTTCGCGGTCGTGTTTGAGAGATCGTGATGATTCGATCGACGCGAGCCAGCCACGACGTGACCGCGCGTGGCACGACCAAATGGTCCGGCGTCCGGTTCACGTCGATCAAAGCGTGACCGCTGTCCGTGCCGCAAGTCAAATATCGATGCCGATCTGGACGCTTCAAAACCTGACCCTGCACGGTACTGACCGGCCGCGCCTTTACGACGTGTCTGTGCGGATCAACGAAGGCGTGACCGCGCTGGTGGGCTATTCGGGGGCCGGCAAGAGTTCTCTGCTGAGCATTCTGGCGGGAATGGAGCGGCCCGACGCCGGAACGATCGAAACCGGAGATCGCACCGCGACCGGCGAACAGCGTTCCGCCGAAACATTTCCGCCCGATTCCCCAAACGCGGAGCCACCGGAGCACGCGCTGCCGCTGTTCTGGGCTCCGGAAACAGGTGGGCTCTGGCCACACTTGACCGCGCGGCAGCATCTGGAAGCGGTCCATCCCGCGTCACCCGGCGCCGAACCGGGTTCCGATCGCGGGCAAAGTCTCGTCGCTGTCGCGGATTCCATAGACAATCTACTGGCGGAATTCGATCTCACCGACAGACAGCAGGCATTTCCGGAACAGTTGTCGCAGGGTGAACAGTCGCGACTGTCGATCGTCCGGGCGCTGGCTGCCAGGGCGGCGGTCCTGTTGTTTGACGAACCGCTGGCCCATGTCGATCCGGCAGGGCGGCCAAAGTACTGGGACGCGATTCGCCGTCATCTCACTGAGAGCCGAATGTCACTTGTGTTTGCAACTCACGAACCGGACACCGTCCTGCGTGAAGCGAGGGAAGTGATTTGTCTGAACGAAGGGCAGGTTGTGTATCAGGGTTCCGTCGCGCAGCTCTACGATTCGCCGCCGAACGAAAATGCCGCGTCGTTTCTGGGGCCGGTCAACTGGTTTGAAGCAGGTGAGTCTTCCGTGTGGCTCAATCAGCGCGAACAAAGAAGTCTTCGGCCGGAACGAATTGCACTTGTGAACGACGACTGCTCGCCGATCGAGGTTGTTGCAAGTCACTTCTGCGGCGCCTGCGCGGAGACGCAACTTCGTCATCCGGAACAGGGAGATCGGACTGTGTTTCATCGACCGGCAAGTGCCGACCTGCAGGCCGGCCGGCACGTGCGGATTGAATTGCGCGGGGAATGACGCGATGAGTAAATCTCAGCCCGGACAGACACCGCATCGTCGCGCATTCGACGAATCCGCGCGGGAAGGCAGCGCCCCGACAGTTCGCCCCGAAGCCGCGTCCCGGATCCACGCGCGAGCACAGGTCAGGAGCAGGTTTGCGCGAAGCTGTGGACGCGCCGCTGTGCTGGCTGTGCTGGTGGCGGCGATCGGGTGCGATTCGGCGACCGATCCCGCCTTTCCGGTCTCCCGCTTTGCAGGCTGGAAGCTGCCGGCGGACGGAAGCCGCATTCCGGCCCCGCGAGCCCTGTATTCCGACGAAAACGACACCGTTTATGCACTGGACGATGCCGGACGCGTGCTGGTGTATTCCGCTCAGGGTCAGGTCATGCAGACGTGGCACATGCCGGACTACGAAATCGGTCGGCCGGAAGGCATCATCAAACTTCTGGACGGCCGCATCGCCGTAGCCGACACACACTACGATCGAGTTGTCTTCTTTCATCCCGATGGTGAAGTCGAATCGATACTCGGCGAACACGGCACGGAGCCCGGTCAGTTCGTGTATCCCGTCGCGGTGGCTCAGGACCCGCAGGGATTCCTGTACGTCGGGGAGTACGGTGACAAACAGCGGATTCAGAAGTTTCGCCCGGACGGATCATTCGTAACGCAGTTCGGCGAACACGGCACCGAACCCGGACAGTTTCAGCGTCCCAGCGGAATTGTGTGGAGCGACGGGACGATCTACGCTGTGGACGCGTTCAACAATCGCGTGCAGGCGTTCAGCGACGACGGAAAGTTTCTGCGGGTCATCGATTTGCCAGACAATTCCGCTCATTTTGAATATCCCTACGATATTCGAGCCACCGGGGACGGGCGGCTGTACGTCATTGAAAACAAGGGCAGTCGATTGACGGTACTGACCAGAGACGGCGAAATGGTGGGACGCTTCGGTCGGCCGAGTCGCGGCGATGACGGCTTTCTGGGACCCTGGAGCCTGACCGTGCTGACCGACGGAAGAATTCTTGTCGCCGATACGGGCAACCATCGGATTGTGGAGCTGACACCGTGAACCGACTTCGGCAAACGCTGCGAAGAATCTTCCCGCCACCGCGGCGTCCGCTGACCTGGAAGTCGGGCATTCCGCTGGCCGTGTTTCTGGTCCTGTTCGCCTCAACCTGCCTGACGCTGTACTTCCGGAACCGAATTGATTTCGTCCGGCCCTGGATGTTTCTTCTGCTGCTGGTCACGCCGTGGATCTGGTGGATGCAGGCAGCAGGCTATTCCGGTCTGCCGCGGTTTCGAGGCGGGCTGGCATCGTTTATCCGACTGTTGATTGCCGGCCTGCTGATCGTCGTCCTTGCCGAACCTAGAGCCGTCCGGACCAGCGACGTGGTTTCGGTTGTGTATGACGTGGATGTGTCCGATTCGGTCAACGAAGCGAAGGATCAGGCGTTGTCCATCGTGGCCGGTTCTGCTGCGGAGCGTCCTCCGAAAGACGAAGCCGGCCTGGTCGTTTTCGGCCGCAATGCCGCCGTCGAATATCCGCCGCGCGAAACGTTTCCGTTCGAGAAATTTATCAATTCGCAGGTCGGCCAGGACGCCACCAATCTGGAACAGTCGCTGGCGCTAAGTTCCGCCATGCTGCCCGAAGAACATACCGGTCGCGTCGTACTAATCAGCGATGGCACCGAGACCGTCGGGCAACTCAAGGATGTCATTGACGACCTGCAGTCACGCAACATCGAAGTGGATGTTGTCCCCATCGAATACGAATTCGACCGCGAAGTCCTGCTGGAACGACTCGACCTGCCGAGGTTCGTGCGGCTGGGCGAAACCTACGACACATCCGTTGTGCTGACGTCGCTGAAACCGGGTTCCGGAACGCTGGTCCTGGAACAGAACGACAAAGTCATCGAACGGATGCCGGTCGAGTTCCAGGCAGGCAAGAACCGCTTTTCCGTTCCGATCCTGGTGGCGGCGCCGGGCTATTACGAGTACCGGGCTCGCATTGAAGTGCCGACCACGGAAGACACTCGCGTCGAGAACAACGAGGTTCAGAACTATCTGTTTATCGAAGGGCCCGGCCGAGTCCTGGTGGTCACCGATCCTCAGGATGATCCGCAGGAATGGCAGTACTTTGTTCAGGCGCTGCAACAGGGCGAACGCGAAGTGGAAGTGAAGACGGCGATCGAGTTCCCGCTGGATCCGCTGTCGCTGATGCCCTACGACGCGATCGTGTTCTGCGACGTGCCGGCCGATACACTGTCGTCGACGCAGATTCAGGCGGTTCACGACGCCGTGCGAAACCTGGGAATCGGATTTCTGATGCTGGGAGGGCCGAACAGCTTCGGACCGGGCGGTTACCAGAATTCGCCCATTGAAGACGCGCTGCCGATTTCGATGGAAATCAGCAAGAAGAAGATCCTTCCCAAAGGCGCGCTGGTCATCATTTTGCACACATGCGAGTTTCCTCAGGGCAATAGCTGGGCCAAGCGAATTACCAAGGAAGCCATCCGCGTTCTTAACGCCGAAGACGAAGTGGGTGCGATCGGCTACGGGAATTCCGGCGAATACTGGATCTTCGAACTGACTCCCGCCAGTGACTACAACAGCCTGGTCACGAAGATCAATGCCGCCCAGATTGGCGACATGCCGAGCTTCGACACGACGATGGAACTCGGTCTGGTGGGGCTGCAAAAGAGCGACGCGGCAACGCGGCACATGATTATCATTTCCGACGGCGATCCTCCCATGCCCCCACCGGCCGTCGTTCAAAAGTTCCGCGATACAGAAACGACGATTTCCACTGTCGCCATCTTTCCCCACGGCCCGCGCGATGCTCAGACGCTGAACGCGATCGCCAGCGCCACGGGAGGCCGATTCTATTATCCGCCGGATCCGGCGCAGTTGCCGTCAATCTTTATCAAGGAAGCCAAGACACTGCGCCGCAGCCAGGTGCAGAAGCGGACATTTACGCCGATTCGCGTCAACGATGACCCGATCATCCGCGGCATTACCGCGACACCACCGCTGCACGGCTATGTGCTGACGTCCGAAAAGGAAGACCCGCGAGCCACCATTCTGCTGGCCGCTCCGCCGAAGGAAGGCGACGCCGTTGCCGACGACAGCGACGTCGATCCGATCCTGGCTGTCTGGCGATATGGCCTGGGAGCCACCGCGGCGTTCACATCGGACATGACCAACGACTGGGGTCGCGACTGGCTGGGCTGGGATCAGTTCCAGCAGATGGTGACTCAACTAATGACGCGTATCAGTCGCGTTCGACGCGAACAGTTTCTGCGAGTCTACACATACACCAACGGCAACGAAGGAGTCATCGTCGTCGAAGATTTCCACCCGGAAGAATCACTGCTGGATGTCACCGTCACCGTCACCGGCCCGGACAATTTCAATGTCTCGAAACCCGTCCGCCAGATTGCTCCCCGACGTTACCAGGTCAGTGTGCCGCTGCACGGGCAGGGGCGTTATCAGGTCCAGGTGGCAGCCGTCGGCGCCGATCGCCGGGAAACCGCATACGGCGGTTTCATCGTTTCGTACTCGCCGGAGTACCTGCGGTTTCGGGCGAACCCGATTGTGCTGCGAGACATCGCAACTCGCACCGGCGGGCGAGAGCTGGAAGCCGACGCTAACGGTGAGGAACTTGCCAAACAGATTTATGGTGACCGGAAACCCAAACGCAGTTCGACTTCCATCTTTGACTGGTTCCTGATGACACTGGCCTGCCTGGTCCCGCTGGATGTGGCCGTGCGACGTGTCCAGGTCGACGTCGGCTGGGTGAAACATCTGTTCCGCAAGGGGAAAAAGGAGTCGACCGAAACAATGGGAGCCCTGCTGCAGCGAACAGAGTCCGTGCGGTCAACGCTCGTCGGACAAAAGGACTCCGATCGTCCCCGGCCGGCAATCTCAGAGCGCCCCGTCGTCCCGCGCCCGGTGCTGCCGAAACCGGTGCAGAAAACAGAAGGGCAGCAGTCATCGAAGCCTCAGGCATCGGAAGCCCCGTCCACTCCCGCGAGCGACGACGGCAGCACGACGTCTCGATTGCTGGCCATGAAGAAGAAGCGTGCGGAGGAAGATAAGGAAGGCTAGAAAATCGTTCCACGGCGCTGCCGCGGAACGCACACTCTGACGCCTCCGCCTCGCGCGCCGAGTGCGATTCAGGTCCCTGAACCCGGAAAACTCTGTCGTATCAACACCTCACGAAAGCCCAACCGTTCATGTCAGCCGCAGCGACCGCCTCGACTGCCGAACTGCAATCGGAAGCCGATCAGTTCCGCCGTGAATTCGAATCCATCCGAAACGCCGTCGGCCAGGTCATCGTCGGCCAGCAGAACGTCGTCGAAGCCACGCTGACGGCAATTCTCTGCGGCGGCAACGTCCTGCTGGAAGGCGTCCCCGGCCTGGGAAAAACGGAACTCGTCAAGGCACTGTCGCAGGTCCTGCATCTGCACTTCAGCCGAATTCAGTTTACTCCCGACCTGATGCCGGCCGACGTCATCGGCACCAACGTGATGACCGCCGACGAAGGCGGAAATTACCGTTTCGAATTTCGCAGAGGACCGATTTTCACTCAGTTGCTGCTGGCCGACGAAATCAATCGGGCCACCCCGAAGACTCAGTCCGCGCTGCTGGAGACCATGCAGGAAGGCACCGTCACAACAGGCGGCAGCACCTATCACATGGAACAGCCGTTCTTTGTGCTGGCGACGCAGAACCCCATCGAACAGGAAGGCACTTTTCCTCTGCCGGAAGCACAGCTTGACCGCTTCATGTTCAAGGTCGTCGTCGATTTCCTGTCACTTGAAGACCTGAACGAAGTCGTTTCGCGGACGATCCTCAGAAAGAAAGTTGAAGTCTCCACGGTCATCGACGGACCCCGGATTCTGCATCTGCGGCAGGTATTGGATCGCGTCGTCGTCAGCGACCCGATGCGAGACTACGCCTGCCGGCTGGTGCTTTCGACTCACCCGAATTCGGACTTCGCTCCGGAACGAGTCAGGCAGTTCCTGCGCTGGGGAGCCAGCCCGCGGGCCGCACAGGCGCTGATCCGCGCGGCTCGCGTCAGGGCGCTCGGCCAGGGGCGGCCGCACGTCGCGTTCGAAGACATCCGGCACTTCGCGTCGGAAGTGCTGCAGCACCGGGCATTACTGAACTATGACGGCCAGGCCGAAAACGTCTCCGTCGCCGACCTGATCGCGGACTGTGTGAAAAACGTGCCGACGGAGGCCTGAACAGACAACCCTCGGTCACAGGCTCCAGCCTGGGACCGCATGTCCTCGAAGCTCTGCTTCGCCGGGTGCCGGTTCGTTATCGAATCTGAAAGTCGAGGGGAAGCAGAGCTTCCCGGATAGAGGTTCCCAGGCCGGAACCCGGGAACCAGAGGCCAGTGTGACCACAACCACGAAATCACAGCTCACAAGCCTGTTCGACAATACGATCCTGAATCGTGTTGAACGAATGAGGCTGAAACCCCGGCGACGGCTGACAAATCGCAGCCGCGGTGAGCATCTGTCGGGCAAGGGCGGCAGCAGCACGGACTTCGCCGACTATCGCGACTACGCGGTCGGCGACGACATGCGCTACGTCGACTGGAACATCTTCGCACGGCTGCATCGCCCGTACATCAAGCAGTTTCAGCACGAAGAAGAACTGCACATCGTGCTGCTGATAGATGCCTCCACATCGATGCTGTTCGACCACAAGCTGCTGCGAGCCCGGCAGCTTGCGGCATCGTTCGGCATCATGGGGCTGCTGGGGATTGAACGAGTCAGCGCCTACGCGATCCATCAGAAGGAAGGTCAACCGTGGCGGCTGCCGCCGGGCACCGGACGAACCCGCATCCGGCAGTTGCTGAGCTTCCTGGAACAGATTGAAGGCGGCGGCAACATTCCCGTCGAACAGGCGATCGACACGATGCTGAAGTTTCACCGCGGACGAGGCGTCGCCATCATTGTCAGCGACTTCCTGACGTTTTCCGATCTGACGCGGTCACTGAATATGCTGTACAGCACGGGACTGGAAGTCTGGGGACTGCAGATTCTGGGCGAATCGGAAATCAGTCCCAGCGTCGAAGGAGACCTGCGTTTCGTCGACAGCGAAACCGGTGACACGCTGGACGTCACCAACGCCGGCGAACTGCTGAGCCTGTATCAAAACCACCGCGAATGGCTGAAGGATTACCTGAATCAGCAGTGCCGTCGTCGCAACGGACGATTTCATTCGATCAGCTCGAATACGCCGCTGGAACTGATCCTGTTTGACCAGCTCGCTCGGCAGGGATGGGTGCAGCGATGAGTTGGCCGGTCTTCACCTTCCCGTTTGGCGCGTGGTTTTTCCTGGCGCTGATTCCGCTGGTGATTTTGTACTTTCTGAAGCTGAAACGGCCCCGGCTGGAGATTCCTTCACTGGCGCTGTGGCAGTCGGTGATCAATGACCAGCGGGTGAATTCGCCGTTTCAGAAATTCCGCCGCAATCTGCTGTTGTTGCTGCAGATGCTGCTGTTGTGCCTGCTGATTCTGGCGCTGATGCAGCCGTTTTTGAGTGCCGGGCCGGAATCGGCCGAGTACCTGCCGATTCTGATCGACTGTTCGGCCAGCATGGCGGCAACCCGGGAAGGCGGCGACGAAACGCGGCTGGATCTGATCAAACAGCAGGTCCAGGAACAGATCGATTCGCTGCGCAGCGATCAGCGGATGGCGCTGTTTTCGTTTTCCACGTCAGGTCGGCGTCTGACGGAATTCACGAACGACCGCCGCCAGTTGACGAAGGCTCTGCAGCAACTGACGCCGTCTCATCTGCCGGCCAAGCTGGATGACGTGCTGCGGATGGCGGCGGCCTACACTCGCACGTTTCCCATCGACACAGTCACCGTAATGACCGACGGCAATCTGAACGATCAGGTGGATTTTGAACTGCCGTTCAAGCTGGATGTCCGCAAGGTGGAACCCGGCGGACCGAACATCGGAATCACAGAACTGAACGCTCGTCGCAGCGGACCGGAAGACTGGGACGTGTTCGTGCGGGTTTCCGGTTCGACCGTCGATGTGCAGACCGGTGAATTGAGGCTGTTCCGGAACGGTGAGCTGTACGCGTCTGACACCGTGGAAGTGGCGTCGGACGAATCGCAGCGGTTCATTTTTCCGATCACGTCCGCGGAATCCGTGCTGCTGGAAGCTCGCGTTGTGCCGGCCGGATTCGACGCGCTGTCGCTCGACGACAGCGTGTGGCTGAACCTTCCCGAAGCGCGGCCACTGAAAGTCTGGGCGTCAGACGAACTGTTTTCGTGGAAACACGCGCTGAACGTGCTGCCCCGGCTGGAACTCGATGAGACCACCGATAACAAACCGTCGGCCGCCGATTACGATCTGCTGGTGTCCGACACCGCACAGATCGGCGATGTCCAGGCGCCGGTGAAGATTTTCATCGGTGTCGTCCCGGCGGACGTTGCGGATCTGGTGACGGTCGCCGATGAACAGGCCAGTGTCGTCGACTGGAACCGCACGGCTCCGCTGCTGCGCCATGTCCTGCTGTCCGATGTGCAGATCGGCCAGCGCCCGAATTACTCAGAAGGAATCAGTGAAGGCGATCTGGAAGAACGCGGTTACGAAGTTCTGATCGCCGGCAGTACCGGTCCGCTGCTGCTGCAGAAACGTCTGGGCCTGGAAGTCGAATACTGGTTCCTGTTCCACACCGACCGGTCGACACTGCCGTATCGTGTCGGCTTTCCCATTCTGGTCAGCAACAGCGTGGAGACAGCGCTGCGTCAGGCTTCGCTGTCGGAAGTCAACGCCGCTCCGACGGGAGTCCTGCCGGCGCTGAATCTGGAGTCGGACCGAAGCTATACCGTGAAGGCTCCCGATGGTGAGATCACAACGATCACGTCAACCGCCAGCGGACTGCTGACCGGAGCGCCCGCGGGAATCGTCGGGCGATACGACGTGCTGGACGGCGATCAGATCGTCGCATCAGTCGGCACCGGGTTGCTGAGTTCCGTGGAAACCTCGCTTGAATCCCTCGAGGAACTGCGGTTCACGGAACTGGATATCTCCACGACAGAATCAGACACGCTGCAGGCCGATCGGCCGCTGTGGTGGGTGCTGGCTCTGCTGGCGTTCGGCGTTCTTCTGGTGGAATGGTGGTACTTCCAGCGAGCACGTGGAGCAACCGCATGAACCGCAGCGAAAACACAAATCGGATAACGAGCAACCGGTATCGCACTTCGGCGGTCGCCGCTGTGTTTCGGCTTCCAGGCGTCCGCGCTGTGGGCTGCGTGCTTCGCGTCTGGCTAACGATCGCGATGTTTCTCTGCACAGCGTCGAATGCGGTCGCGAAGCCTCCCGTCGGGCTGAAGATCGAGCCGCTGTCAATTCGCGGGCGATCCGGCGGACCGATCGGTCTGCAGATCAAGCTGGACTACAGCCAGTCGCTGTTGATGGAAGGCGACCTGCTGCTGCGTGTGTATCACGGCACGCCGAATTCCAATCGCCGGCCGTCGGAAGACGATCTGATCTGCACGCTGCGGTACGACGGCATCGTGCTGCAGGGCACCGACTATTTCTTTCGCACCATCCTGCCGCCGATCGAACACGCGTTCTCGGAACAGTACGAGATCGAAGCGTGGTTCGAAACAGACAGTCAGCGCATCCCGCTGTCGTCGGATGTCCGGCAGCTTGACCCTCCAGAACCGCACGATCTGCTGAGCATCGGGGCATTCGAACGCGCGGCCGTGCTGTGTTCGTGTTCCGGTCAGTTGGAACCGCTGCGACTGTCGCCCGCGCGTCGGTTTCTGAACGATGCTCTGTCGCTGGACAACTACAACCCGCTGCCGTCACTGAGAAATGACGGGGACGGCGGCAACCGCAGCGTCGGCGAACGTTCGCGGCGAGTCCAGTGCTTTTCCGCTTTGTGGGATGCTCGCGACCTGCCGGAAGATCCGCTGGCTTTGTGCAGCTTCGACGTTGTGTTGCTGTCCGACGGATCCGTCGGGAGACTCCAGCCGGCTCAGATGGAAGCCCTGAAAACGTGGATTCAGGCCGGAGGAAGTCTGTGTGTGCTGCCCGGCGAAGACCGCATGGACGGACGACATCTGACGTTTCTGCAGGAACTGTTCGAATCAGAAAACGATCCGGGGATCGCACTGAGTCTGACAGACGATGGCGAGTTGCTGGTCATCAGCGACGATGCCGCGCCGATCGTCCTGCGATACGTGGGACTGGGCCGAGTCGCGCTGCTGCCGGACACGGATGACCTGTCGCAGCGGCTGGCGGAACCGGAGCTCGGCCGGCTGGTGGCCCATCTCTGGAAGGCACGGCAGGATTCCAGAATCAGCGACGGACAGAAGTGGACCGTGCAGAGGCTTGACGAAATCCTGCGAGCCAACAATGTTCAGGCGATTCAACAGCAGGACAAATTCTTCCTGGTACCGATTGGTGCCAATTTCAGCGGCAACTTGAACTACAACAATTTTCGTCAATTTGATTCGATGGAAGCCCTCGCCGCCTATTTTTCTGCCAGTGATGAACTCTTCCCGGTCAAAAACCTGCTGGTCGACGCCTGCTCCGAAGCGCTGATGCCATCCGGAGTCAAAATGGTGCCGACATGGGTGATCGCCGCGATTCTGACCGCCTACGTTGTGACGATCGGACCGGTCGATTATCTGGTCCTTGGCTTCTTTCGACTCCGCAAGCTGACGTGGATGCTGTTTCCCGTCGTCACCTTGTTTTACACGCTGCTGACCGTATCGATCGCCAATGCCTACATGGCCAGCGCGGATACCGGCGGTCGCCTGGTCATCACCGACCTGGTCGACGACGGCCGCGCCGTGCGTGAAACCGCCGTGCAACTGCACTTCCACGGTTCGCGCCAGACGGTTGCCACTCCGGAAACAGCGGCGTTTGTTGTACCCACGACGGCACTCGTCAATCAGCAGTCTGCGAATGCCGTTTATGGTCCAAATCCCGCACAGAGCCGCACGACCTCACAATCACCGACTGTGCTCAATTACTCCGGCCGGTTTCCACAATCCTATGCGGCGGAACAGACGTTTCAGCAGTGGACACCAAAGATGACTCGGACGCTGACGTTGACGCCGGACGCTCAGACCGTGCCGCGAATTTCCTGGAACGATGCGTCACTGGTCAGCACGTCTGAAGGCAGGGCGAAGCTGGCCGGAATCCTTTCGGAAGCGAGTATTCCCGGCGGCACACTTCTGGGGGCTGCCGTACTGCATCAGGGGCAGGTGTTTGAAATCGAGGGCCACGCCGGACCGTTTCAAAGTCAGGTCGTCAGCGCCGCTCGACAGAGGCTGGTGCAGTCGGATCAATATGTCTATTACAACCAGGAACTACCGGACGAACACTATCTGGCCGCCGGACTGGTCGATGCTACGTCATGCACTCAGGCGGAATTCTTTAGTGTTGTTTCGCAGGTCTCACCGCACGGTTCCGGCACCCTGGAAGATCTGCCGATCCAGGACGCGTCCGACCCCGGTCAGTGGGTGCTGATGATACTTGTAAAAACGGATCAGGGTTACCACGCGTATCGAAAACTGTATGTCGCTGAGGAATAGTGCAGCGTTGAGAAATCGTGCAGCGTTGCACCAGCCGTCGTCGATGGCGCACGGCAAGCGAGCCCGGGCTTCATTGGCCGCCGGGGTCCGTATCAAACAGAAAGATCTTCTATGGCAGTTCCCGCCGTTCTGATCAGAGATCTGCGAATCAACTACGGTCGGTTTGAAGCCGTCAAAGGGATTTCGCTGGATATTCCCAAAGGCGAAGTGTTTGGCTTTATCGGACCAAACGGCGCTGGGAAGTCATCCACGATTCGCGTCCTGGCGACGCTGCAGCCGAAGTTTCGGGGAATGGCACTTGTCTGCGGTCTGGACGTCCGCAGTGAACCGCAGCAGGTTCGCGAGAAAATCGGCTACATGCCGGACTTCTTCGGTGTCTACGAAGACCTGACGGCGCTCGAATATCTGTATTTCTTTGCGGCGGCCTACAAGCTTCCGCAGAAAAAACGGAAGGGTATCGTCGACGACGTGTTGGCGCTGACGGACCTTTCTCACAAGGCGGACTCACCCGTCGACGGCCTGTCCCGCGGCATGAAGCAGCGGCTGGCTCTGGCTCGCGTGCTGCTGCACGACCCCGAATTGCTGCTGCTGGACGAACCGGCCAGCGGCCTGGACCCGCGGGCGCGGATCGAAGTCCGTGAACTTCTCAAAGCGCTGAAGGAAATGGGAAAGACGATTCTGATCAGCAGCCACATCCTGCACGAACTCAGCCAGTTGTGTACCCGCATCGGGATTATTGAAACCGGGCACCTGGTCGCTCAGGGATCGCTGAATGACATTTTCCGGCAACTGCAGTTAAAGCGAGTCATTCATGTCCGGTTTGAAAACCCGGCGGACGATCTGGAAGCCAGGATTCGCAGAATTCACGGAGTCGATTCCGTCGAACGCCAGGTGGACCGGTTTGCCATTCGTCTGCACGAAGATCAGACGTCAGTGGCGGACCTGCACCAGGCACTGGTGGAAGAAAAGGCACGCGTCGTCATGTACCAGCCGGAAGCCATGGACATGGAAACCGCGTTTATGAAACTTACGGAAGGAAAGACGGCCTGATGGCTCTGCGGATACCGGAACTGCCGCTGCTGCGCCGTGAGCTGATTGAGCTTGCGAACCGCAAGCGCACGTACGTCGTGCGTGTCGTGGGCGCTGTCGTGCTGCTGTTTATGGTGTTTACCGCGTATTCCGTCGCGGTCACGGAATGGGTCAGCAATTCCGGACTCTTCGGGGTCAGCGGCAGTAACCGGTACTTCGGAATCGGCGGTCCGGTATTCGTGCGGATCGTGCCTCTGTTGTTCTACGCGATTCAACTTCTGCTGCCGGCGCTGTGCTGTGCTTCGATCACAATGGAGAAGGAACGGAACACGATCGGGACACTGTTCCTGACGCGCCTGTCGCCGTGGACGATCGTCTTTGAAAAGATGCTCAGCCGCATCATTCCGATGCTGACCATTCTGCTGCTGGCGGCTCCCGTCCTGGCGTATGTGTATTCTCTCGGCGGCGTTGACACTGAGTTGCTGATCGCGACTTTCTGGCTGCTGACCTGCGAATGCCTGCTGTTCGCCAGCATCGCGATGATGTGTTCGTCGTTCTTCGCGACAACGGTATCCGCATTTATCTGGTCGTACTCGCTGATCGCGGTGCTCGGCCTGCTGTCTGCCTCCATGGGGCTGATCACGTTTGTGCCGTCCGTCATCTGGCAACAGATGAGTGTCCAGGGCATGCAGGCCATGTTGTGGCAGCGTTCCGGCGGACCGCTGGGATTGTTCCCGCCGGCGGGTGGCGCCGTCGGGGGTTCGTCGATTCCGGCACTCGCCTTCGTGCTGCTGCGCAGTTCGCTTCCATCGCTGATCGTTACAGCAATTTGTCTCAGCATGGCGCGATCGTTCCTGATTCGCCGGGCGTTCGTGTCGACATCGTCGGTATTGCTGCGAGTCTTCAAGTCGGTTGACCGATTCTTCACGCGGCTGAATGACGCGACCACGGGCGGCATCGAGATCATTCCGGATTCCAGCCCGCTGCCGGTAAACGATCCGGTGGCCTGGCGCGAGCGAAACAAGAAGTCGCTGGGAAAAGCCCGGTACCTGTTCCGAATTCTGCTGTGCCTTGAAGGCCCGACGCTGTTTATTTGCACGGCCGCCGCCAGTACGTCAGCCCGCAGCGCGTTTGAAGGGCTGTATTATCTGCATGCCATCCTGTGGGCTCTGGCCGCGATGATCACGTCCGTCAAAGCGGCGACGCTGTTTTCGTCGGAACGGGCCAGAGAAACGCTGGAACCGCTGCTGGCCACTCCCCTGACATCCGTGGAACTGCTGCGTCAGAAAGTCGCCGGAATGAAGCGGCTGCTGATTGTCATCGCACTGCCGATTCTGACCGTCAACTTCACGCAGGTTCTGCTGCGCGTCAACCTGGACCCGGCGACGCTGCGATCTCCGCTGATTCTGGCACACCCGCTGGTCTACTTCCTGCTGAGCATCATGGCAGTCTGGATCCTGCTGTACCTGACAACCTGGCTGTGCGCCGGTATCGGACTGCGGATTCAGTCGCAGACGAAAGCCGTGCTGGTCGCGGTGGCCGTGATGGCTCTGTGGAGCGTGCTGCCGATTGCCGTCGGTCCGATCTTTCCCTTTCTCCGGGAACTTCTGTTGTTCCTCAGTCCGGCAAGCTGCATCTATCTGCTGGAAATCTACCTGATGCGCGGTTCGCTGTTCACAACGCCCGTGCTTTATGGGCGCGAAACCGGGCTGCTGGATAGCCTGCCGATGATCATTCCGGTTGTCATCTGTCTGTCCTACTATGCCGGTGTCGCGCTGGGACTGCGGTTCCTGGTTCGACGCGGAGCACCCAGGCTGCTGAATCGACTTGAAAGTCCGAAAACCGTTGCCAGCCCCGCGTGGCGGCAGGACGTCATCGAAGGAAACGCGATGCCGGTGGCCGAGGGATCATGATGCGAACGAACCCACAATCCGGATCGAACGAGCCGCGCGACGTGATTCGTCGGATGATCGCCGCAGTGCTTGCGACGCTGTTCGGGTTCATTCCCGCGACCGCGCTCGCTCAGTCGGACGGCGCGAAGCTGAAGATCGTCGAAAGCATCTGGGGGTTTGACGGGCGAGTCCAGCCGGGACATTTCAATCCGGTTTCGCTGCTGATCGACAACGCCGGAGACGAACCGGTGGACGCCACGGCGTCCTTCGTCGAAACGCAGGGACTGCTGGATGATTCCGGCGGAAAGCAACTGCAGCAGGTCTATATCGCCGCGAACTCGCGCCGCTGGGTCCAGTTCTATCCCTACATCGCCAACGTGTATCAGACCGACTGGCGACTGCGGGTCGGCCGGCATTCCTTTGACACTCTGCAGCAGCCGCGCGCGGCGTTCCGAACGGATCTGGACTCCGAAGACCAGGCGCCTCAGGCTGTGATCTTCGACCGGCCGGACTATCAGTCAAACCAGCCGACGACGGTGAAACACTTTCCGGAACACATCTTCCCGCCGTACAGCACCGTTACGTTCGGGCTGCACACCGTGTTTCTGGACCACGTGCCGGACTGGGAACTGCCCCGGCAACAGGCATTCATGTCGTGGCTGAAGCTGGGCGGGCGAGTCCATGTTCTGAAGGACCAGCGGGGAGACTTCCCGCAGTTTTCCGGAGAACTCGCGGAACTCAGCCAGCCGTTCGACAGCTTTCGAGTCGGCAGCGGCCAGGTCACTCGCCACGACGTGCAGCGATCGGAGTTGTCTGCCGACATCGTCAACACGGCACTTTCCGTCCGCACAAGTCGCACCGAACAGGAAGAGCTGGACAAGACGATTGACGAGCAGTCGCAGAACCAGTTCGGAAACTTTCAGGACGCGGTGACGACGCCGGCTTACCTGGACGAGGAGATCTTCCGGTCCATGCGCCGCATGACACAGCCGGAACATTCCTGGCCGCTTATCTTCCTGCTGGCCGTGCTGTATATCGGCTCCATCTTTCCCGGCTGCTGGATCTTGTCTCAGAAGAAGCAGATTCATTTCCTGGCGACGTACGGTGCGATCGCGGGACTGTCGCTGGTCTTCAGCCTGCTGTTCCTGCTGATCGGACGCCGCGGCTATGGCGAATCGACGACGCTGCACACGCTGGCCGTTGCTCACATGGAAGACGACACTCACGCCAGCCTGTTTCAATGGAACACGCTGTTCGTCACGGACGGCGACACGTACACCGCCGGAGGACCCGATCAGGAATCCGTGTACGCCACAGCTTCCGGAGAACGAGCCGTCAGCGCGGGGATCGTCGCCGGAAACGCGGGCGGGATGGAAATGAGAATTCCGCCGTTCAGCGCTCAGACGTTTCTCAGCCGCCGCCGCGTGACCGTGCCATCGTTGGTGTTTCAGATCAATGACGTGGAACTGACTCAATCCGGTCTGAAATCGCTGATGATCAGCGCCGGAGAAAACTTTGCGCCGGCCGATGGCACGGTGTTTCGAGCCATCGCGGGAGCACGCGTGTATCGACTGGCATGGAACAGCGACACTCGCACAATCAATCACGTCGGAGCGATCAGTCGCCTGAGCCAGTTCACGCAGCACCGTTATGAAGACACCTTCACGTTCGGTCCATTCGGCCCCGCAGCCGACGTCGACGACGATCGAACGGAAGAACAGCGTTTCTACGACGAAGCGCTGCCGGATCTGGTTCGCCGCAGTCTGCTGGACGAAATCGAATACGACCCGACAAGGTTCGAACTGCCTGCTGACCGCATTCGTCTGCTGGTGTATTCGCCGATCCCGGAAACCCTGCAGGTTCCCACCAGCGTCGAAGCTCGCGAGACCGGCTGGGTGTTGTTTGTGAAGGATTTGTTTGTTGAAGGGAAATAGGTTTCCGTGTTCGGCTGCCGGCTCCGGACAAAAAAAACGCTGTTACTGATTTTGCCGGGCTGTGAACGATCGGCACGAAGTTCCACGTTATTGCCGAACCGCCGGACAGAAGCTCAGATCTCAAGCCTCAAATCCGAAGTCTCAAATCTGCACACAACCATGCCCGAATCCGTCACACCAGCCACCGTCCCGGCGATTTCCGTCAGCGAACTGTCGCACGCTTTCAAGGGCCATCAGGCACTGAATCAGGTGTCGTTCGCCGTCATGCCGCGGACGGTGCATGGGTTCGTCGGACCGAACGGCGCCGGCAAGACGACGACACTGAAAGTCATCTGCACCTTGCTGAAACCGAACTGGGGGGAAGTCCAGGTCTTCGGCCGCAGTGTGCGATCGGAAGCCGTTCAGGTCCGTCAGAGAATCGGGTTCATGCCCGACCACTTCAGCATGTACCGCCAGATGACCGTGTTCGAATATCTGGATTTCTTCGCGGCCGCCTACGGGCTGAATCTGGCTCAGCGGGATCAGGTCATTGACGACGTGCTGACTCTGACGGACATGGACGGCCGCCGCGACGACCTGATCAGCGGACTTTCGCGCGGAATGCAGCAGCGAGTCAGTCTGGCGCGCGTGCTGGTTCACGACCCCGACCTGCTGCTGCTGGATGAACCGGCCAGCGGCCTGGACCCGCGGGCTCGCATTGAACTGATGGAGATCCTTCGCGAACTGAGGCGCATGGGAAAGACGATCTTCATCAGTTCGCACATCCTGAGTGAACTGGCCGAACTGTGCGACAGCGTCACCATCATCGATCGCGGCCAGATCCGATTCAGCGGCCCGATGGATGCTCTGCTGGACGCCGACGATTCGCTTCCCACGTATCACCTGAAGCTGGGAGAATCGCCGGACAATGTCGTCGGACTGCTGGAAGGCCTTTCAACCATTTCTTCGGTCGAAACTCCGGAAGGCAGCCGTCCGAATGAGTACGTGCTTCAACTGGATCATTCCGTGTCGCCGAACGAACTGCTGCAGTCGCTGATCACGCTGAATCTTCCGATTCTGTCGTTCAGCCAGCGGCGCAAGCATCTGAATCAGGCGTTCATGGATCTGACGACTCGCGGGGTACCCTCGTGATCAGCGGCACAACGACTCTGTTCAACTGGTCGCTGAAGGCCGACGTCAAAAGTGTCTATCCTCACATTGTTCGCGCCGGCTTTGCGGTCTTCATGCTGCTGTCGATTTCGATGGCGTATGCGGGATCACTGACCGGCACCGGTCCCGGCCTGCGGTTCTTTCAGTCGATCTGCTTCCTGAACGTGCTGCTGATTTCCGTTTCCGGGATCAGTTATTTTGTGTCCGCCGTCACGGAAGAAAAGGACGCCGGAACACTGTCACTGCTGCGACTGGCCGGTGTGACTCCGCTCGCGATCGTGCTCAGCAAGTCCACGTCGCGCCTGATTGCGGCGCTGATGCTGCTGCTGATCCAACTGCCGTTTACGTTTCTGGCCATCACACTCGGCGGAGTCCTGCGGGAACAGATTATCGCCGCGTACCTGGCACTGGCGGCCTGGATGTGCCTGGTGGCCAACATGGCTCTGTTCTGTTCTGTTCGCTGCCACACTTCCGGGCGAGCCGCGTCGCTGGCAACGACCGTGCTGATTCTGTTTTTTCTGGCGGGCCCGATTCTTCGAGCCGTCATCGGGCTGAAGGGAAACGCATGGATCAACACAGCCGTCGTCGACGTCGGCACATGGCTGCTGAATCATCAGCAGCAGCTTTCCGTCACACGGCGACTGGATGAACTTCTGCAGGCGACGTCGCCATTTCAGATGCTGGACGCTCAGTTCTGGATGAGCCTTACCGGCGGAACAGTTCTGTTTGTGCTCAGCGTGCTGTTCTTCAACCGCGGCAGCCGGCCGGTGGATGACTACGCTCAGGGGAAATCCGCGCGAGTCCGGCGATTCACCGTCGGTCGCTGCTGGAAACTTGCCGTGGTGTGGAAGGACTTTCTGTTCTTCACAGGCGGGCGACCGTTTTTCATCGTCAAACTGATCGCCTACGGAACACTCGTGCTGGGTTTCGTCATCTTCCATCGGATGGAAAACCGGTCGTCCGACTGGTGGATGTCGACGGATCTGGCGTGGATCTGTTTTTTGACGCTGTCCGCGATGCTGACCGTTGAGGTACTGCTGTACTCATCAGGGTCGCTGTTTCAGGAAGTGCGACAATCCACAATTGCCACGCTGACCATGCTGCCGTCCTACACCGGCACCATTCTGCTGCAGAAACTGGCTGCTTGCCTGATTGCCCTGGCACCGGTGGTCGTCTGGCTGGCCGTCGTGTACGTCCTTGCGCGCGGAACAATTGAACGCGAACTGTCCGGCACGATGGTCGTGTGGTACGTGTTCATGCTGGCTCTGTGTTCGCATCTGACCGTTCTGCTTTCGCTGTACACGCGCTGGGCCGCGCTGCCGCTGGCGATTCTGATCACAGCGGCGTCCAACATGTGCTGTCCGATCGTCACGATGGCACTGTTTTCTCTGTCCGACACCGTCGCACGGAGTCACGGCATCAATCTTGGCATCTTCATCGGAGCCGTCCTGAACCTGATCTGGGCCTGGGTCTTCGTGTTGCTGCCCATGGAAGTGGAAATCGTCAACCGCTGGATCAAGCTCAGTCGCGAGTAGGCGCTACTGCCGCAGTTCATTTGAGTGTAGAATGGCATCAATCGGGGTTCCTATTGCTGTTCAATGGCACAACATATGAGTTCATTGCTTGATACTCCGGACATTCGCGAATCGGCTCTGCGACTGGATGTCGACAGGTACCACAGACTGATTCAATTCGGAATTCTCCCTGAAAGCGCGGAGCTGCTGGACGGCTACGTGATTCGAAAGTTGGGTAAGACGCCGCTCCATACCTGGACCGTGCAGTTCCTCGCCGACTGGTTGCGGAAGGCACAGATCCCGGACCATCATGTTCGCGTTGAACAGCCGTTGACAATTGCCGGAGCGGATTCTGAACCGGAACCGGATCTGGCGGTCGTTCACGGTTGTCGTGATGACTATCGCATGGTCCATCCGACAACTGCCATACTGGTCATTGAAGTCGCCATTTCCACAGCAGGAATCGATCGGCAAAAGGCGCGACTGTACGCCAAAGCAGGAATTCCTGAATGCTGGCTCGTGCTGCCGGACGAGCGAAAGGTCGTCATCTACCGGAATCCAAATTCGGAAGCATACGCCGGGAGCCGTGAGGTGCACTCCGGGATGCTCTCGCTCGAAATCAGTAAGAACGTCGTGCTTCCACTTGTCGACCTGTTTCCGGAATAGGACAGACGACTACTCTTCACCGGACCGGGGACATCCGGGCGGGACAGCGGTCGGCACGGTCTGCGAATCGTGGGTTACTTCGCGAACAGCGCTTCGACGAAACCTTCAGCGTCGAACAACTCCAGATCGTCGACCTTTTCCCCGACGCCGATGTATTTCACGGGAATCCCCATTTCCTGACGAATCGCCACGGTAACGCCGCCGCGAGCAGTCCCGTCCAGCTTGGCCAGAATCAGACCCGTACAATGGACGGCTGTGGAGAAGCTTTTCGCCTGACTGAGCCCGTTTTGTCCCGTTGTCGCGTCCAGTACCAGAAGGCTTTCGTGCGGTGCGTCGGGAATGACTTTTCGGATGACTCGCCGGATCTTTTCGAGTTCGTCCATCAGGTTCTTCTGAGTCTGCAGACGACCGGCGGTATCAACGATCAGATAGTCGGCCGCAGTTTCGACGGCCTTTGATGCACCTTCGTAGGCGACCGCGGCCGGGTCAGCTCCACTGTCCTTGCGGACGATTTCGCAGCCCAGCCGCTGACTCCACATAGTTAGTTGTTCGACGGCAGCGGCTCGAAAGGTATCACCGGCAGCCAGCACGACTTTGTTGCCGTCTTGCTGCAGCAGATTGGCGATCTTGGCGATCGATGTCGTCTTTCCCGCGCCGTTGACTCCCGCGACCAGAATGACGGTCGGCCCGGATTCCGCTTTCGCCAGTGGAGAAAGCCGGTTGTTCAAATCCCAGTGCGTTGTTCCGTCGCCGCGCAGCAGAGTAATCAGTTCCGAACGAACGGTCGCCCAGATGGCCTCGACATCAACCGTGCGTCCGCCGTGCTGTTCGCGCAGTTTCGACACGATCTGGTCAGCCGCTTTGACTCCCATATCCGTGCGAATCAGCCGCGCTTCGAATTCTTCCAGCTTGCCGTCATCAAGAATTTCTCCGGCCCGGAACAAGTCGCGCACGTCCGTGCGCAGGATGTCTTTTGTCTTCTTCAGGCCGGATTTCAGTCGATCGAACAGTCCCATCGGGTTCCTTTAGTGTCGGTATGTTGTCGCTGTCGAGCCGCTGCGAAGAAATCAGGGTAACACATCCTGCGTCCGGCCGGTTGTGCGGTACAGCCGTCGGAAACGTGCCTTATGGGTTCTGGCACCACGACGCCAACCTCTGTTGGTTCTGTGCAATTCCCGCCCTCTTTCCTGCCGCCGCAATGCAGGGCGTGGTACCCGAGTTTCTGTCAGCTCATGAACCACACAGCTCCTGAAACCTGCCCCACGCTTCGTCCCATGCGGCGGAGTCCTTCGGAGTGTATTCGCCGATCGTTTCACTGCGCCGGACAACTTCGCGAATTTCCGACAGCGAAGAAACGTCCCCCGCCGCACGAGCCTGCAGCAGAACATTGCCCAGAGCCGTCGCTTCCACCGGACCTGCCACGACAGGGCGACCGCACGCATCCGCCGTGAACTGATTCAGAAGCTGGTTCTGAGTTCCTCCGCCAACGATGTGAATCACCTTCACGCGAGTTTCCGTCAGCTCTTCCAGCCAGCCCAGCACCATTCGATATTTCAGCGCCAGACTTTCCAGCGCACACCGCACGAACTGTCCGGCGGTTTCCGGAACCGGCTGATTCGTGCGGCGGCATTCGGCGGCGATGGCTTCCGTCATGTCGGGAGGACCAAGAAACTCGGCTCGATCCGGATCAACCAGCGATCGAAACGGCGCTGCTTCGGTGGCCAGGCGGATCAATTCGGAATACTCGATGTCCCTGCCTTTCGCGGCGAATGCCACTTTGCAGCGCTGCACCAGCCACAGTCCCATGATGTTTTTCAGCAGACGATACGTGCCGTCGACGCCGCCTTCGTTGGTGACGTTTCGCTGCAGGGCCTTGTTGGTCAGGATGGCGTCCTGGATTTCGACGCCCATCAGCGACCAGGTGCCGCTGCTGATGTAGGCCCAGTCGGCCGAGCCGGTGTGAGTTGTCGGCACAGCGGCCACGGCGGCACCGGTGTCGTGAGTCGCCGGCGCCACGACGTTCAGTTTGCCGAGTCCCGTGAATTCCGCGACGTGATTGCGAAGCGTTCCCAGGTTGGCTCCCGGCGAAACAATTTCCGGAAACATGTCCGTCGGGATTTCGAACTTCCGCAGCATGTCGAACGCCCAGTCGCGAGTCTTCGCGTTCAGCATCTGCGTGGTTGTGGCGTTGGTGAATTCGACGACGCGGCTGCCGCTCAAACACCAGTGAAAAAAATCCGGCACCATCAGAAACCGCCGGGCCTGAGCAACCAGTTCCGGATCTCGCTCATTCATCGCCAGCAGTTGGTACAGCGAGTTGATCTGCATGAACTGCAAACCGGTTTCGGCAAAGATGTCGGCCCGCGAGACTCGCTGAAACGCCTTTTGAAGCATGCCGTCCGTACGGTGATCGCGGTAATTCCACGGCTGTCCCAGCAATTCGTCGTGCCGATTCATCAGCACAAAGTCCACACCCCACGTGTCGACTCCCACGGAGACCGCCGAACCGCCCAGCTTCGACGCCGCTTCGCGAAGTCCGTTCTGAATCTCCGTCCACAGACTGATCAGGTTCCAACGCAGCGTGCCTCCCAGATTCACCGGCCCGTTCGGAAACCGATGAAACTGCTGCAGGGCAATCTTCTGTCCGTCAAAGCGGCCGGCCATCACGCGGCCGCTTTCGGCTCCCAGATCGACCGCCAGAAATGTTTTCTCCGCCATTACTCCTGACCTCTGCTATCACACAGCAAACGCGAGCGAAGGATGATAGCGACGTGTCGCGCCAGCGCAAATGAACGGACAATCGCCTGTCAGCGGACGTCGCTGTTGAGAAACCATTCAACCGTCTGCCGCATGGCGTCGTGGAAATCCGCGGACGGGTTGTAGCCCAGCAGGTCGTTCGCCTTTTGAATGTCAAAGTCCAGGTTCAGCGCCAGGAACTTGAACCGGGCACGATTCAGCAGCGGCGCTGATTCTTTTCCCAGCAGCTTCCAGAGGCCTTCCAAGCCGGATGCCAGAACCTTCGCGACGGGAAGCGGAACCACTTTTTTCGGCCGGTTAAAGCCGGCGGCATCGCAAATCGTTTCCATGAATTCCTGTTTGCTGACGGCTCGCGGATCGCGCACGTTGAACACTTCGCCGACGACGTCGTCACGTTCGATGGCCAGCCAGATGGCTTCGCACAGATTGCCGACGAAGGTGTTGTTCATCAGCTTGTCCGTGTTGCCAAGGTAAGCGAATTTTCCGGTGGAGAGCCGTTCCATCAGGCGAGGCAGCACTGTGCGGTCCCGCGGGCCGTAGATAAATCCCGGCCGCAGCACGACAGCCGGAAACTGCCGGTCACGAATTTCGTCGCACACAAGCTGTTCGGATTCGATTTTCGTCAGAGTGTACCCATCGATGCCGGCGGCGTTGGGGGGCGTGGTTTCGTCAGTGCCGTAGTGATCGGTGCCCTCGTAGACGCCCAGCGAACTGATCTGCACCCATCGCTGCAGACTGCCGGACTTCAACGCCGCGTCGACCAGTGATCTCGTACCGGCGACGTTGATCCGGCGATACTCGTCGGTGGGTCCCCAGTCGCCGACTTTCGCCGCGCAGTGGACAACGACGGTGGCTCCTTCGCACGCGGCCTTCAGACTGTCCGCGTCGTCGAGATCTCCCTCAACGATTTCCACGCCCCAGTCTTTCAGTAAGCTCGTGCCGGATCCGCGACGGCACAGGGCGCGAACACGCAGATTTCGCGCGCGAGCCTGTTCGGCCACATGACTGCCAACCAGCCCCGTGGCTCCGGTGACGAGAATGATTTCGTTGTCGGTGAGTTTCACAGGAAGATGCGCCGTACTGGAAGTCCGAAGTCCGGCGTAGTTTAACGGTCGATCACCGGCATGAGCACCCGCTGGGTTCCTTTCTGTGGCGCGTGAGAATCTGTGGCGCGTGAGAAACAGTCGTCTGAACACCACGGTCCGCAGGATGCGACTTCCGCGAAATCGCGATTCGATCTGCTTCGCCGCTTGCCACATGCAGTCGCCGTTTGACCGAAGAGCAGTGGTGCAAGCCGCCGATTTCGATACGCTGTGCGACAAGCATCGCAGGAAGGGCAACCTTCGCGGCATCCACCGCGCGGCGTCGAATGGAGCGCTACGCCGATCGGGACATTTTTGATGCAGGAACTACCGACCGTGATGAAGACATCCGCATTGATTGCGGCCGGCATGCGAGACATGGGCCTGCTGATTTCACTGATTGCCGGCGCGGGTCTGGTGGTGTCTCTGATTCTTTTCGTTGCCTGGCGTTACGAAAAGCAGCGGACGGAATCGTTTCGGCAGGTGGCTGAGCAGCTTGGGCTGCCGTTTTTCCCGACCGGGAATGAAGCCCTGCTGAGCCGCCTGAGTCACCTGCACCTGTTTTCGCAGGGTCGCTCCCGGAAGATTCGCAACATGCTGCACGGCGAAGCCAGGGGACTCGAACTGGCCGTGATGGACTACCAATACACGGTCGGCAGTGGCAAGAACTCGCAGACGCTCAGGCAGGGAGTGATCTACTTCCAGACACCCGCATTGAATCTGACGAAATTCGCCGTGCGGCCGGAGAGCATCCTTCACAGGATCGGCAGCGCCTTCGGCTACCAGGACATTGACTTTGCCACGCATCCGCAGTTTTCAAAGCTGTACCTGCTTCGTGGCGACGATGAGTCGGCGATTCGCCAGTTGTTTACCGACAAAGTGCTGACGTTTTTTCAGAATGAACACAGGATCTGTGCCGAAGGAAGCGGAGACCAGTTGGTCTTTTATCGCCAGGGCAAACGGATCAAACCCGCGGAACTACCGGACTTTATCGATGAAGGATTTCGCGTACTGGCCGTGTTTCGTGACTCCGCTCAGCCGAGCGCCTGATTGCCATGACCACCGACCGCATCTATTCACAACCGCTGTCACGCATCGGGCAATTCGAATTTGACGATCAGGTGGCCAGCGTGTTTCCCGACATGATCGCTCGGTCGGTACCGGGCTACGCGTCCATCCTGGCGATGATTGAACAGTTCGCCGCGAAGTACGCCGTGCCCGGTACCGACATCTATGATCTGGGATGTTCACTGGGTGCCGCGACGTTCGCCATGAGACGCGGCGCACCGGCGGACTGCACAATTCACGCCGTGGACAGTTCGGCCGCGATGATGGCCCGACTGCGCGACGCACTGGATCGCGTGCCGGACAGCGGCTGTGCCGTTGAGCTGCACGAATCTGATATCCGCGATGTGCAGATTCGCAACGCTTCCCTGGTTGTGCTGAACCTGACGCTGCAGTTTCTGCCGCCGTCGCAACGCCAGCCGCTGCTTCAAAAAGCCGTCGATGGAATGCGACCAGGCGCCGCTCTGGTGCTGTCGGAAAAGATCTGCTTCGACGATCCCGCTGAACAGCAACTGATGACTGGACTGCATCACGAATTCAAACGGGCTCACGGCTACAGCGACCTGGAGATCGCTCAAAAGCGAACCGCCATCGAAAACCGGCTGATCCCGGAAACTCTGCAGACCCACATCCTTCGGCTGCACGCGGTGGGGTTGCAAACAGCGATGCTCTGGTTTCAGTGCCTGAACTTCGCATCAATCGTCGCCGTAAAATGAAACCCCGGCGAAATTTCAAATCTGAATTCTGAAATCTGACAACTGACAACTCCCTCACGTGCCCCCGTTTTTCAGCGAATGCAGCAGCTTCGCGTCGGCGGGGGTGATCTGGTGTTCGGCTCCCAGCTCGGTCAGTTCGTGAGCCAGTTGGCGGGCCGCCTGGGACTGCCCGGCCGCCTGCAGAGCTTTCGCTTCATACAGCCATGACGTCAGCAGACGTTCGTCGCGGGGAATTGACGAAAAGATCTGCAGCGCGGTTTGCGGATCACCGGTCAGAGCCAGCACCAGTCCCTGCACGTCGCGGATCTGCGGATCGGATGGCGCGATCCGTGACGCAGTCGACGAATACTCCAGTGCTTTCGACAGGTCTCGACGGCTGACGGCCAGAATCCATGCCGCCCGACTGAAGGCTGCCGCGTTTCGTCGATCGTGCTGAATCAGTTGTTCCAGAACGGCCCCGGCGGATTCGTAGTCTTCGAACAGAATCTGCGATTCCGCGTACGCCATCCGCAGCACGACGCTGGCGGGATCGTTGTTGATCAGCCGCAGCAGATCCTGCTGAGCCACCGATCTGACCGCCGCCCGATCCTGACCGCGGCGAAGACATTCCAGCCAACTGAACGCGCGAATGTTGGCATTCGCCGAAACGGGAGACTGCTGCAACACCTGAGCCGCGCGGCGAGCCGACTGCTGTTCGGCCAGAAACCCGACGTAGGCCGGAAGCTGATTTGTGTCCCGCGTCACCAGTTGCTGATAGGCGTTTTCCGCAACGGCCAGAAGTTCGGCCGTGTATTGTCCGCGTCCGTTTCGACCGGCGGACCTGGCAAGACCAGACGTCACTTCGGCGACAATCTTCAGCCGTTTGCCTTCCGAAAGCTGCCGACCGGCGGACGGCGACCTCAGTTGATTCAACCAGATTGTGACGGCCTGCGGTTCTCGGCGAGCCATCAGCAGAGCCAGCAGTCCGCCCTGAGCTGACTCGTCGGCCGCATCATTCTGAACGGTCATTTCGATCTGTCGCTGCAGCGCTGGCGCCTTGACCAGCAGCACGCTGTCCCATGCCTGAGCCAGCTTCGCGTCGCCGGGATGCTGATGGACCGCGCGTTCCAGGTGATCCAGTGCTCGCGACGGAGCACCCTTCGCGAACAGCAGATCGGTCTGCAGCAAAGCCCGCTGCACGTCATCCTGGACGGCGGGACTGGTGTCGCTCAGCAGTTGTTCGACTTCCGACCAGTCGCGGCGGCCGGCTGGCTGAGACAGGTTGGATTCAATCAGCAGATTCGCCAGAAACGCGGGTACTCCGGGAACATCCATCAGCCGCCGGTATTCGATGATGGCCCGAGCCGGCTGGTCCTGCTGCAGGAACGCCGTCGCCATTCCCAGGCGACCACTGACCGACTGAGGATTCGATCTCAGCAACAGCCGGTACGATTCGCGAGCCGCGACGGACTTGCCGGACTGCTGCTGACACAGCGCCAGACACGTGGATGCCCGCGACCTGACGTCATCGTTCTGGCCCGCCAGGCTGATGGCCAGACCGAACGCTTCGGCCGCCGCATCCCACTGTTGTTCGGCCATCAACACGCGGCCCAGCAGAAACTGTCGGCGAGCGCGCGACAGCGCTCGTTCCGGCAGACCGGCATAGACTCTGCGAGCACGTTCGGTCTGATGGCGGCTGACCAGAAAATCGACCAGCAGTTCGTGCAGTCGATATTCCCGCGGACTGCGGCGAATTCCGTCTTCCAGAGTCGCGATGGCAGCATCATTCTGATCGGCAAGCCATTGTGCCGATGCCAGTAACAGCCGCAGCGCCGTCGATTCCGGTTGTGCCACCACCTGCTGCTGAAAATGCTGCAGCAGCCGCGCGGATTCGAACCGAGCGGAAGATGACTCGGCGGACATCTGCCGGTACGCCTGCAGCAGCATCGTGTTGAACGAAATGTCGCCGGGCCGTGACTTCAGCGCCTGCCACAAATCGACGCTCGCATGTTCCGGACGCTGCTGCTGCATCAGCCATGACGCGCGGATGAACCGGGACTTCGCCGAATCGCAGGTCGCCACCATCTGATTTAGCAGAGCTTCGGCGCGATTCGGGTCGGGCATGCGGCCGCCGGCGTTGCTGGAAACAACATTCGCCAGGTGTTCGAAACACTCGGGCGCCGGATTCGGAAGACCGATCGCTCTCTCAAAGTGCGCCGCGGCGGTGTCGAGATCTTCGAGACTCTCCGCCACCAGTCCGCTGTAGTACCAGACTTCGGAAACGTCGGGCGTACGGGATCGAAGTTCCTGCAGGTGAGCCGCCGCGTCCGAAAAACGATCCAGTCGAACAGCAGTCCGGACCTGCCGCAGCCGCAGGTCATCGTCATCCCGGCGCGCCAGCAGCATTTGTTCGTTCATCCGAAACGCACGCTGCAGAGATTCGTCGGTGGTATGTTCCTGCAGCAGCTCGCTCACCAGCCGCTGCACATCGGCGTCACCGCCGCGGAGAGCCAGGTACTGATCCAGAAACTCAAACGCCCGTTCGTGGTCGCCGGCGTCGAGTGCTGCCATTCCTGTTTGTTTCAGATAGTCACACGTCGCGCCAACCTGACGTCCGTGCAGATGACGCACGCCGAAGTGAAACATTGCCAGGACACCCAGCACAATGATCAGAGCTCTGACGTTCAGCGCGCGCCGCGGCGAAGTATGCTTCGAGTTGTCGGATGCATGAGCCATCGATCGATCCGCAGTTCTGTAATCCTGGTTCCGGACGCGTTTACCGGGAAACCGGGACGACTCCCGGCCTTACCGCGCCGCTGACATGAACGCGGGGTTCCGGAACCTCCACAAACAGCCAGTCCAGCAGTTTCAGTTCAAGTAATACGGCTGCCATCGCCACCGGCGGCAGCAGCCAGGCACTCAGCGTGTCATGCACAAAATTCGCTGACGATTCGCCGGACCACTTGTACGCCACGGCCGTTGCGACAACGCGGATCAGGTTCACAATCAGGGCCGTCGGAAGAACACTGAACAGAATCAGCACCTTTTCCCAGGCCTGCCGTCGGCTGGCGACTACCGCAGCAACCGAAACCGCAAGGAACACCATCAGCATTCTCAGCCCGCTGATCGCTTCCGCGACACCAAGCCGCACGTCGCCCATCACAATCGTCCCACCGGACGAAACAGCGGGAATCCCGAACGACTGCACGTAGTAGGTGGCTTCCTGAGCACTCGGAACCTGCAGCGGCGCCGACGTCAGCGTTTCCAGTTGAGTCGGCAGCGGAAACAGGAATGCCGGAAACAACACCGCCGGCCAGACTCCGCAGAAGAATCGCCGTCCCCACACAGCCAGCACAATTCCCGCCGCAGCACACAGAAATGCAGCCTGATCGATGATTTCAATCTGCAGGCGACCGGCCAGAAGGTGCGATGCGACCGCCGCCGCCATCAGCATCACGCCGAAGACGTTCCATTTGGCGGTTCCCGCAAGAATTCTGCCACGTCGCATCCATGCAACAGCGATCGCCATCAGCGGAACAACGAAACCGTGAGCATACTGCGGCTCCGATGCCCAGCGTGCCGCGGCGGAACTGAGCGGACTGCGAAACATCACCAGCGCAGCGACGCTCAGAAGCAACGTCCACGCGGCTCGCACCGGCCAGTCGCGGCAGATCCATTCGGACTGTTCAGTGGAACGGGTCATGAGTCTTTGCTGTGAGTACTGCGAGAATCTGATTGCATTGCCGCCAGCCATGGCGACCACAAAACCGGAACTCAGCCGCTGCGTTCAGAATTCACCGCTATTGCGCAGAACGTGCAGGAACGAAGATCGACCAGGCAACCGAACTGCTGCCGTCGCAACGTCAGCATTCACGACAGCGCCGTTCCCGGGTGTGTTGCTGGAACGCTACACCATGATCACCGTGCGTGGCCGAGCGACAATCAGCGAAGCCCGGTCTTCTGCAGGCTCTGCGGATTGTTTAGCGAAGGCGACAGTTTTGTCGTCGGGCTGCCAAATTGCCGCATCACGATGAATCGATGCGACCGGCAGAATCGGAACCAATTTCAGTGGCCGCGTACGCTCAGCCATGTATGACAGCCGCAATCGTCGGGTCACGCGGCACGCGCATCGCGGGACCAGCTATGTTGTTCTGTCCTGCAGAACTTTCATCGCCGCGTTGTGGCCGGGGATGCCGCTGACCGCACCGCCTCGAACAGCCGACGATCCGCACAGCAGAATGCGGGGATGTTCTGTTTCGACGCCCCACAATCCGGCTTGTTCATCGGATTCCGCAAACGGCCAGGTCAGGTCGCCGTGGAAGATGTTGCCCTGCGGCAGGTGCAGCTTGTTCTGCAGATCGACGGGGCTCATGGCATCGATGCACGGGTCGCCATTCGCGTCGACCGCCAGACAGCTTTCGATCGGTTCTGCCAGAAACTGATTGATGCCGGACAGATACTTCGCCAGCACGTCGCGGCGGACTCGGTCGTTGTCGTCTTCGAAGAGCCGGTAAGGCATGTCGAGTCCAAACAGCGTCAGCGTGTGGGTTCCCTGTCGGTTGAGTTCGTCCGAAAGAATCGAATTGTCAGTGAGAGTGTGGCAGTAGATTTCTCCCGGCGGAGTTTCCGGGACACGTCCGGCGACGCTGTCGGCAAAGCTGGACTGCATCTGCTCGTAACCTTCGTCGATATGAAACGTTCCGGCGAAGGCGGCTTCAGGCGCGCAGTTCGCGGATCGAAGTTTCGGCAGCCGCGACAGCAGCATGTTGATCTTGAAGCCCGCCCCGGCAGGTACGTCACCGGGCGCTTCGTGAACGTTGCCGAGCAGCCGTGCGAGAACATCGGTCGACGCATTGCACAACACGGTATCGGCATCGACATCGCGAACTGTGCCAGCCTGTTCGAACGTGACGGTCGCTCGGTTCGAACCCGGGTCCACACGAACCACAGTGGCCGACGTGACAAACGTGACGCTGCCGGTGCCGGCCGCGATTCGAACCAGTTCATCGACGAGTGCTCCCATGCCGCCGACCGGGACACGCCATTCTCCCGTACCGTTTCCAATGACGTGGTACAGGAAGCAGCGGTTCTGTCTCAATGACGAATCGTGAGGATGCGTCGACAGACCAATCTTTGCGTCCGTAAACACCAGCCCGCGAATCAGGTCATCGGACAGCAGGCGTTCGATGACGTTGCCAAGCGGCTCTTCGACGAAAGCCTGCCACGCCGCCTGGCCGGCGCTCGACAACCGTCGGCGCATCTGAGAACGAGTCACCAGCGGCTGTGTCAGACTCGGCCAGACCACACTCGCGAGTTGCTGCTGCAGGCGCTGCAGTTCCTGAAACTCGTCATAGTCGCGATCGCTGCCGGTCAGAGTTCGAAATGCGTCGCGATTCGCGCCCGGATCATTGTTACGAATCAGCACCTCGCGAAAGCAGCCATTCGCCAGTGACGGAGTGTACGATGCCGTCCCGCGAGACCGCAGCCGCAGGTTCAGCCCGAGATCGTCGACGATCTTCTTTGGAAACAGACTGACCAGATAGGCGTACGCGGACAGCCGGGCGTCGATTCCGGCGAAGAGTCGTTTCGACTGAGTCGCCCCGCCCAATTCTGCATTTCGTTCCAGCACCAGCACTGACTGACCGGCCTTCGCAAGGTAGCAGGCCGCGACCAGTCCGTTATGCCCGCCGCCAATCACGGCGACGTCATAGCGGGAATTGATCGAGACAGCACCTGGCATCGGGGAAAAGTCGGTGAGAAGCTGGCTGGTCGAAACGGCGATCGGCAGGATCCCGCCTTCCGGTGGTTGCGGAAAAGACGATACTCCCGGCAGCGCGATTGAGGGTATCGTCGGGAACGGCTTGGGATCAAATCCGCTGAAGCTGTGGTGGCCTATTCAAACAGGTCGTGGACAGGCAGCGAGAATCCCGGCAGCAGCTCCGGAGCGGCCAGTTCTCGCACCGATCGCAGATGAAACTCACCGTCTTCCAATCGGCAGACAGCCCCGGTCTCGCGCGTCGGATCAATCAGCCAAACGACGGATGCTCCTGACCGCAGCCACTGTTCCGCCTTCTGATGAACCTCCGTCGACGTGTCACCGGGTGAGACGACTTCGACCGCCAGGTCCGGAGCGCCAGGAAAATATCCCGACGGGATTCTGCCACTGACTCGACCGATTCTGACGAACGCAGCATCGGGCGCGCGAACCGTATCGGGATCACTTTCAATCACGAATCCGGTCTCAGCACCGAAAACGTGGCCGAGTTTTCGATCGAGCACAAAGTTCCCCAAAATTCTGCCAACACTGGCGGCCACCCAGCCATGCCGACTGCCTGCAGGGCTCATCAGTTTCACCTCACCTCGAATCAGCTCACAGCGCTGGCGCGAATGATTCGCCAGAAGCTCGCTGGCAGTCACTAATTTCGCTGTAACGGACATCAGATAACCTGAGTTTCGAAATACTCCACAAGCGGCCGGGAAAGGTGCCTGGCGGCTCATGACACGCAGAATCCCGGAATACATCGATCGACGCCGCGACCGGAATGAAAACGACTGACGGCATCTTACCGCCGCGCCGCCGTTGAGTCATTCCGAAACGTTGCGATCGATGTGGTACCCGCTTCACCGCCCGGCAGGCGCGTCCTTTGCCTCGATCTGTCGGACGGGGCCGGCATCGCAATCATCACGCCGAGTTGGTGTCGGTCTGTCAAGGTTGTGGCCGGACGTCAGGCCGGCACGCTATCATGCGTTCCATGAAGCCCTGGTCCACGACAATTCCGATAGCTGACGTCCTTCGCGTGTCCGGGATCGTCAGTTTGCTCATTGCGGGTTGTGGTGAATCCGAAAACCGAACCGCCGGTTCCATTCCGTCGTCCGCCGTTCGCGAAACGATCCGTTACGAAACGACGATCGACGGAGAACCGGAGTCGCAGCGGCAAGCCACACTACGGTCGGTCGCGGAACCTTCACACCACACGGACTCCGGCGACGCTGACGACGCGGACGTTCGGCGACAGGAGCAACGCGATGTCCGTCTGAGTCCACCGGAACAGCGGCTTCGCTTGCCCGACAGTCGGCGTGAAATCAACGAAGCCCGGTTGAGCGAACAGGGGATTCGGGTTTTCCGAGCGAAACGGCTGGTGCTGCTGACCGATCGAGTCGAAGGCGACGGGGCGGGACTGCCGGCGCTGGCGGATGCTCTGTTCGAACGGCTGGAACAGCACTTCGGCCGACTTCCTGAAGCGCCGGACGGTTCTGAGTTCCAGGTGACGGGCCACCTGATTGCGGATGCGGCGCGGTTCGAAGCGGCCGGCCTGATGCCGTCCGACGGGCTGACGTTCAAGCACGGCCGACATCTGAACTACGAGTTCTGGATGCGGGACCAGGTCGATGACTACTATCGGCGGCATTTGCTGCTGCACGAGTTCACTCACTGCTTCATGACGTGCGAATGCGGCATGACCGATACTCCTGATGCCTGGTACATCGAAGGCATGGCTGAATACTTCGCGACGCATTCGCTGATAAGCACTGCGGAGGGCGAAGAGGCCGTAGCTCACTTCGGAGTCATGCCAGCGGTCCACAGCGGATTTGAAGGCTGGGCTCGAATCTTCGAACTGCGGCGCATCTTTGATTCACGGCCCGGTTCTGAGATGAGGACACTGAACATTCCGGCGCTCGATGACGCGCGGCTGCTGTCGGTGCCCGGTGTCGAGGAAGACTCGCGCTACGCCTGGTGGTGGGCGCTGTGCTGGATGATTCACGAGCATCCGTTCTACCGCAAACACCTTGCCGCCGAACTGAAAACGACTCGGCGGCACGCGGACTTTCGCGCGGCCGTGACTCGGTTCGAAGGTGCGTTCCGGAAACGCTGGACGTCGGATTGGCTGCTCTTCGCGGAATCGCTGATTGAAGGTTTCGATACTGACCGATCATTTGCATGGCACGCGGACCGCGAATTGTCAGTCGCTGATGTTTCCGCCAATGAACCGGCGACCGTGACTGTGCGAGCTGATCGCGGCTGGCAGGATTCGGGGGTATCGCTGTCGGCCGGTGAATCGGTTCGCTTGCAGTGCGACGGCGATTTCTTTGTGGCGAATGATCCTCAGCCGTGGCGATCGGAGCCGCAGGGTGTCACGGTTGAATACGTCCACGGCGCGCCGCTGGGGCAGGTCGTGGCAATTCTTGTCTCAGCAGACGGCAGCCGGATTTCCAACAGGGCGGCCATTGCGCGCGACGCTGTCGTGACCGCTCCGTTCGCCAGTCGGCTGTGGCTGCAGATCAACGACAGCGCGGCGTCGCGAGCGGACAATTCGGGAAGTGTCAGCGTTTCCATTTCGCGGGCGCCAGACGGCGTTTGAAACGGTAGATTCTCGTCTGCCGTTTGCCGGAAACGGCTGATGGCTTTGGGGCGGACATTGATCATTGGCATTTGCTCGCCCGATTCCTCCACGCTGACTCGAAAGGAAACCAGATGAGCGGACGACTGATTTCAGCGAACGACAGCAGACGATTCGTCGCCCTGATCGCAGCGGCGGTCACATTCTGCGGCACGTGCCGTGCGGAAACGCCGGAGAAGATTGCTCTGTGGCCCGGCGGCGCTCCGGGCTCGGAGACTCGGATGAATGAACCGGAAGCCGTCGACGAAGGACCGGGAAAGTGCAACGTCTCGAACGTCCATCATCCTTCGATCACTCCGTATCTGCCGAAGGACGACGCCGCAACGGGAACCGCGATCGTGATCGCTCCCGGCGGAGGACACCGAGTGCTGTGTCTGGGGCACGAAGGTGATGCTCTGGCGGAATGGTTCGCCGATCACGGTATCGCGGCCTTTGTCCTGCGTTACCGCCTGGCACGCGAACCGGGGTCGACGTACACCGTCGATGAACACGCGATGGCGGATACTCGGCGAGCCATCCGGATCGTGCGAGCTCGCGCGGACGAATGGAAGATCAACCCGCAGCGAATCGGCGTTCTCGGGTTTTCCGCCGGCGGTGAACTGGCGGCTCTGGCGGCGATGGAATCCGATGGCGGCGACGCGTCGGCATCCGACGAGATTGAACGATCCGGCTGTCGCCCCGATTTTCAGGTGTTGATCTACCCGGGAAGTTCGAAGCGCTTTACGGTGGCGGAAGGAATGCCGCCGGCGTTCATCGCTCTGGGAGCCAAAGACAGGCCCGACATTTCTCTGGGAATGGCTCAGCTGTATCTCAAGTACAAGGAAGCCGGCGTTCCGTGTGAGCTGCACATCTACTCAAATGCGGACCACGGATTCGGTTTTCGGCCGAACAGCACCAGCGCCGCAGGTGACTGGCCACTGCGCCTGCGAGAGTGGCTTGTGGACAGCCAACTGCTGACGGAAACCAGCCAGGCACCAGTCAAACGCTGACAATTTTGCGGCCAGCGTGGACAGAATTCTGCCAACAGCGTCGGCCGGATTCCCGCGTATCACTCCTTCCGAATGCAGCGCGCGATCCTTCCGTCGACCGCGTCTGCCGTTTCGAATTGCTGCGATCGAAATCCGTCATCCTGATGCCCCTCGGCTGGCCGGGTCGCACGATTGGCGGAATTCACGCTGCAATCGATTCTCTGAATTGGCGATTTCGCACATGGGAACGCTCTTTGCTTGTCAGTTGCCTGATCCACCGGACCATGATGTTTGCGGAACCTGATGTTCCACTTGTCAGAAACGGAATGCCCGAACGTCGTGTCTGGTTCGTTTTTGGCAGGTACCCGGACGGCGATGTAAACCGTTGGGACAGTTCCAGGGCAGTCGACAGCGGGAGTGCGTCCATGTTGAAGATGAATCGATGGATTTGTGGTTCCGGCCTCATGGCCCGGATTCGGACATTTGAATCTGGCCCACGGTTGATGGGAGTCATCATGGCCTCATTCCTGATCGCGGGTTCGTCCGGAATGGCCGTCGCACAGCACCACGGCGGAGGCGGAGGAGGACACGGTGGTGGAGGACACGGCGGCGGCGGTCACGGCGGCGGTTTTGGAGGCGGCGGCCACCACGGCGGCATGGGAGGCGGAGGGATCGGCGGCGGTCACCACGGCGGAATCGGTGGTGGCGGCTACGGAGGCGGTCATCACATTGGAGGCGGCGGCGGATACTATGGAGGAAGCCGCGGGTACTATGGCGGCCGCGTTGGCGGAACCAGCCTGTACATCGGCGGACTCTTCGGGTCTCCCTATTACTACGGCGGGCTGGGTGGGTATGGCTATGGCTACGGCTATCCGTCCTACTATTCCGGATATCGGAGCCCGCTTTACGGATCGTCGGCTGCCTATTATTCGACGGTGCCGAACTACACTGTCCAGAACTACATAACTCCCGCCCCCGTTGTTGTGCAGCCGCCGGCAGTCAACGTCGTTCCTGATCCCACGTTGCCGTCCGCATTGCCGAACGCCGGCGCCGCACCGGGAGACCTGCGACCGGGGATGGTGTTGCCGGACGGAGCGGTTGTGGTTTCCGTCGGTCCTCTGCAGCCGGTCGGAACGGGAACGACAACGTCCGACCCGACGACGCCCGCTCCTCCGACGGAACTGGCCCCGATTCCGAATCCGTAATTCCGGCAAGGCACAATTGAGCAGCGAAGCAGGCCGGACAAACTGTTCGGCCTACTTCTGCAAGTCGGCCTTCTGGACATCAACGTCCCACCACCAGGAATTGGGTTCCGCATTCATCGCGGGCATCTTCAGGTCATCACGAATGGTCAGCCGGTCGCGATTCACCACGCTGGCCGGCACCATCGTGATGCCTCCGCCGACCAGCCCGATCATCAACTGACCTGCCGTAAACCGAACATTGACCTGCGACGGAACCTGCTCCGCGACGCTGTATTGGTGCAGCGTCAGACGCTGGTCATCCAGAAACAGGTCGGCGGTCCAGTCGATCCGTTCGGCAAGGCGGTAAGTTCGGATCAAAGCGGCCGCGACGGCCAGGTCGAACTGATTCTGCAGCACCGCCATCGACGGAACTCGCTCGCAAAGTTCCTCCATTTTCTCGTTGAACTGACGTGTGAATTTTTCATTGCTGGCCGTGGAATCCGGCGCGTCTTTGCGATTTCCTGCGGCATCGACCAGTTCATCCTGCGACATCAACTGCAGCCGCGGACCCGTCATGTGGAAGGCAGTTTCGTCCGGACTGGCCTCCAGTGATTCGTAGCGGGCAGTAAACCACCAGCGGCGCATCATGTTTCCATAAATCGTGGCCATTGCCAGGTAGCTGCGGAAACCGCGCACGCGAGGCGAATCCAGCCCCAGCGTCAGTCGCTTAAGCTGATAGTCGGCTTCCACGAATGAGGCTGCTGTCTGCGACGAAGGCGGGACTCCAAAAATCGACACGTTCCACATTCCCAGAATGTTGGCCACTTCCAGAAAACGAGCCTTCGCGACTTCCACGGTCACCGGATCCGAATTTGACTGAAGCCATGCCTGAGCACGGGCGAGTCTGTCCGGATCCGGGTCAAACGAACAGCCGATCGTGTTGTGAGCATTCTTCAGCCGCAGCATCACCAGCAGATCCGTCAGCGTCAGAACCGGCCGACCGGATTCCGTTCCGACAACGCGCCCGTTGTCGGTCGTCCCGAAGCCTTCAGCCGGACCAGCGATCACCAGGTCGCTGGATTCAGGATCAAGAAATACGTATTCCACCCGGGTCAGGCCGGCCAGATACAGAATCTCCGTCGGCAGTGGTTGTTCCGCATCCAGTCGCCGGCGGCATTCTTCTTCGAGCCGCACCAGCGACACCATCCGCATGGCGCTGACCGTGTTGATTTCCGCGGACAGGTATCGACTTGCCAGCGCGCGAAGGCGCTTCTGCTGCAGACGTCCCGGCTGCGGAACAATCGTAGCACCGGCCACGACACCTTCCGGACTGATCAGGATTCCTCCGGGAGGCTGGTTACCCTGATTTCCGCCACCCTGATTGGCTCCTCCCTGATTTCCGCCTCCCTGGTTCTGCGCGACGGCTGCCGGGACAAGAAGGCTCGCGACGGCAGCTAGCTTGACCACGGCGGAAAGAATGCTTCGCATCGAATCATCTCCTGAGGAAGCGAGATCAGACTCGTTTGTTGGTCCGTGCATTCTATACTGGCCGCGGCGGACGCCGATACTCTTCGCTCTTCTTGCTCCCGCGAGCCCGAATGTCTCATTCTGCCCCGCGCGCGTTGGGTCTCCGACGACTGGAATTTCCGGCAGCGATCAGCGTTTGCCTCGAAACGCCGGCGGAATTCCGCATACACTCCGCACGGAATTGATGTGCCGGAAGGCAGTTCCACGGCATTAGGTGACATTCGCTTCTTGAAGATTAACGAACATGAAATTCGCAGGAAAAAACGCTCTGGTCACCGGGTCATCCAAGGGCATCGGCCGCGCGATCGCGGTTGAACTCGCCCGCGGCGGAGCCAACGTCGCCATCAACTGCCATTCCAGCAAAGATCAGGCGGAGGCTGTCGCAAAGGACATCCGGGCGATGGGACGAAAGGCGATCGTCATCGCAGCCGATGTTGCGGATCAGTCGGCCGTGGAAGGCATGGTGGCGGAGACAGTACGCGAGTTCGGCAGTCTGGACGTGTTCGTCTCCAATGCCGTTTACAGCGACCGGGAACTGATGGTTACCGCCGACATGGATGGCTTTCGCAGAACCGTTGACGTCTGCATGTGGGGCGCGTTTTACGGTGTCCGCGCGTCGGCTCAGCAGATGGTGAAGCAGGGCAGCGGAGGATCCATCTGCGTCGTCAGTTCGCCGCACGCGGTTCTGGCGATCCCGACAGCGATGGCCTACAACATGTCGAAGGCAGCCATCGACCACATGGCCCGCACCGCCGCCATCGAACTTGTGAAACACCGCATTCGAGTCAACGTGTTTCATCCCGGCTGGATCGATACTCCGGGCGAACGCAAATTCTTCACCGAAGAACAGATCGAAAGCGGTGCAAAGGGTTTGCCGATGGGCCGCATGGGAACGCCGGAAGAAATGGCCGGCGGAGTCTGTTTTCTGCTCAGCGACGACGCGGCCTATATGACGGGTTCCACGATGACGATGGACGGCGGAGTCGGGTTGCCGTGGTGGTCCAACCGCGCGGAAGGCAAGATGTAATTCACTCCGCCGCGAACATTGAACTCCTCTGGAGATCACCGCAGCGAACTGTCAGAATGACACCGTACCTGTTCGCCGCGTTCCGGAGACCGGACTCGTGAGAAACACTCGTCTGCATCGCCGCACCCTGCTGAAAGGGGGCGGAACCGTAACGATCGGGCTGCCGCTGCTGGAAGAAATGATCCCTGCTTCGGCGCTTGCGGCGTCTTCCGCCCCGAACATCGCGGTGCGGGCGTTCAACGTGTTTTTCGGTCTGGGAATCCCCGCACCGCTGCAAACGGAAGGTTTCGACGGCGTTCTGGAACCCCTGACGCCGCTCCGCGACAAGCTGCTGATCATGCGCGGCATCGATCATGTGCGGTGCGACGAAGCCGGAATCAATGCGCACTTCGACGGCGCGTCCGCTGCGTTCACCGCCGAACCGCCACATGGCGAAGCCAAGGCCGGTGGCCCGTCCATCGACCAGGTCATCCGCCACACTCACTACCCGGACGGTCTGCCGGCAGGAATGGTGCCGACACTGGTGGCGGGCACGTTCTTTCGAAGATCGCGCGTCAGCCGGTACGTTCACAGTTACGGCATGGACGGCACGGTAGCCGCAACGATGCAGGAACGCCCGCGCGATCTGTTCGAACGCGTCTTCGGTTTTCTTGGAACGGACACGGACGAGATCGATACGCGACGCCTGCGACTGCGCCGCAGCGTGCTGGATTCCATTGTCGAACAGTACCGTTTCTACACCGGCGAAAACTCGCCGCTGGGATCGGCTTCAAAGACGCGCGTTGCCGAACATCTGGATCGAATTCGCGAATTCGAACAGCGTGCGTTCGCGATGACAGAGCGCCCGGAAGGTGCTCCGGAAGCGCCGCCCGAATCGAAACTCGCTCATGGAGGACAGGCCGACCCCGGCGGTGAAGGTATCGACATGCCGCTTGCCGACCTGGTCGCGGAATGGAGACTTCTGGCCGATCTGTATGCTCTGGCAATTCAGATGGACCGCGTGCGGTTCGGTTCAATTACGTTTCTGGCCGCCGGCGAACGGCTGCGAATCACCGGCGACTATGAATACAACGGCAGAATGATCCACATCTTCGATGACGCCCGGCAGCTCAACGCCTCCGGATCCGCCGGCTGCAGCCACGAATGGTGGCACCGCTTCAATGAAAAGAAATCGAACGAACAACTGCGAGCTCACGCGCACATGAAGATGCGCGAAGTGGCCTACTTTCTTCAGTTGCTGGACGGCCCCAACAGCGTGGAAGCAAACGGGCGAACGATTCTGGAAAACTCGCTGTTCACGGTGTCGACGGAATCCGGCGACGGACGTCACAACGACGTCAAGCGGGAACTGTCCGGCGTCTTCCACGCCATCACCAGCGCAAACGGGCGATTCCGTACCGGTCAGATCGTCGACGTCGGCAGCGAAGGTATCGACGTCTACAACTCGATGCTTTCGGCAATGGAAGCCGGGCACAGACTGGGGCCTGCGGATCGTCCGGCCGTCGCGGTGGATTCCATTCTCGCGCTGAACAGCTCGCTTCGACGGGATTGGTTTCGCCTTGCCCGCGGCAGAGCAGCGCACTGTCGGCATGGGAGGCAGGAACACGTCGGAACAGGAGAGTCCGCAGCGGGACAACACGTCGCGGCCAAACGCGAACCGGCGGGGCAGGGTACTACAGCCGGAAACGAAATGTCTCAAAGAAGTAGCGTTTGCCCCAGTCCCACGCCGTTCGATGGGAGACCAGAAACCGGGCATTGCCTCTCATTCCGGGTTTAATCAGGAAGTCGTCACCCGTGCTTTCCGGATGGTCGAAATGCATCTCGACGGTTGCCCGAAACACCTTACTGGCCAGCTTTTTCCTGTCCCTGCTGGCCAGGCGTGGTGGCCAGCGGACCGCCGTGCTTTGTTGTCGCGCCTCCGGTGCGACTTCTTCGCCCCGCGGTGAAATGACGGTCACGGGAGCGGTGTAGGTGATGTCCGGAAGGTGGTCCAGCTTCAGTTCGACTTCCATCTGATCCTGCAGGTCGTCCCGGTCCCCCTGGTCAATATACAGCACGGCCTGGATCTGATCCGTGGGAGCGATGCTGAGCAGTTCGGTCCCCTGTTCAACGAAGCAGTGTTCGTTTTCCGGATCCAGCGGAGTGCCGTGCCAGCGGTTGAGCCGGGTGTAGTTGATTTCGTCCCGCTGAGGTTCCGGAACCCGGTTGGCGGCAACAACGCGGCCATCCTTCGGGCGCGCGAATCACGCGTGTGGTCATCAGCCGGACCTTTTCGGTCATGATGCCGTCCAGCACAAACATCTCTTCCACAGCTTCCGCCACGCGAGCCGTCATATCCTTTCTGACACGACCTTCCGCACTGCGATAGGCAACAGCCGCTTCGTACTGCCCGCCACTGGCGAGCCGCCTTTCGCAGCTCATCCAGGTTCTGAAGTCCTTCCGCGTCTTCCAGAATCGCCAGCACCTGGCCTTCTTGCACGAAGTCACCGGGGCGCACCATGCGGGAATACTTCTTCGGAGCCGTTCGGTCAGGCTCACAGGCACCTGTCCGAATTCCTCTTCAGCGGCCCGCCAGGAAATGCCGGCAAAGGATTCCTTCTGGATGTCCGCAAGCTGCTGGTAGCGTTCCCGGTAGTCGTCGGGAGTCATCAGCTTGCCATTGAAGTAAGACGTGACGTGAACAACATCCTTCGGTTCCATGTAAAACGGCTTCGTTGTGCCAGGAATCGGGATCGTCGCGGCCGCGTAGGCGACCGCCGCCAGCACGGACAGCGTAAATGCGATCTTGATCTTGTTCATGGGTTCCAGTCTCGGCGTTACCAGAATCTGATAAATGTTCCGGAACATTGCGAAGAAGATGCCAGCCATGGAAAACACCATCAGCGTGATGCCCAGGCTCTGCAGATCATAGGGCTTCAGGACGGTGTACAGGAACAGGCTGATTGAAACCAAAATTACCCAGCGGTAGCACCAGGCGGCAATCGCGTAGGTCACAAACCAGGCTTTTCCGGTCTCCGGCATGAAGGGGTCCGGCCGGCTTTCGATGCCCAGACAATACCAGGAAAACGCTTCCCGCAGCATCTTGTCCGACTTCGCCCGAAGATTGGGGATCTCCAGGAAGTCGCTCATCATGTAGTAACCGTCGAACCGCATCAGCGGATTGGCATTGAAGATGACCGTTGTGATCGTCGTGACGAAAAAGATGTTCAGCGCCAGGTGGTGAAGCATTCCCGGCCTGGTGAACCACCAGACATAGATGGCGATCGCCGACAGGATCACTTCGATGTACATCCCCGCCGCACCGATGATGATCCGGTGCCACTTGTTTTTCATCATCCACGAGTCTGTGACATCGCAGTACAGGCAGGGGCTGAAGACCAGCAGCATGACACCCATTTCGTGGCATTCGCTGCCGAAGTGGTGGCAACTGAGTCCGTGGCCGAATTCATGAATGATCTTGGCAATGCCCAGCGTCACCCACAAATAGATCAGGTTGGGCCAGCCAAAGAAGCTCTGAAATTCCGGCAGGCGGCTCTGGAATTCGTCCAGGTTAGCTCCCAGCAGCAGCCACGCGCTGATGGTGAATGCGACACAGCCATAGACGACCGGTTTCCAGAACATGAACTTCAGGAACGGATAAATCCACTGCAGTGTGCGTTCCGGGTCCCAGCCGGGCAGCCGCAGATACATCAGGCTCATCAGCGTCTGCTTGAGTTTCTCGTTTCGTGTCTTGCGACGCTCCCGGACGACGGCACCGCCCTGACCCGGCCGGTTACTGACCACCAGACCCTTTTTGTGCAGGTCGGTGATGAGCTGCTGAATGTCGCTCAGCGTGACCTGCAGCGTGGGAAACTGCAGCTTCAGATCATCCCGGACCTGTTCCAGGCTGCGCTTGCCGTCCAGCAGTTCCAGGATCGTGTATTGTTCCACCTGAAGCCGGTGATACTTCAGGGCCACAGGATCCTTGATGACCTGGTAGCCGACACCCAGATAGTCAATCTTTGCGACAACCAGGTCCGCTCGGCGCATCAGCGGAATCGGTCGCTGATTGGACGCGACCATTTCGTTCTGCGTGGCTTCGTTGATGTCAGCCATAGTTGACGCCGAGTCTCATCGGATGGTGCGCGATTGGACGCAGGTGTTCCCGTTTGCCGGTCGCGCCTTCTGTGGCGACGATCAGGAAACGCGGTGGACTGAAAAAAGTGCCGTGACAACCAAACGGCAACCCGTTGGTCACCGAGGTACCATGGCAGCCGTCAGTCTCCCAGGATTACTGCTCGAACCGGCTGACCGTCCCGCAGCAGTGGTCGCCCTTCCGAATCCTTCCGGTTTTGAATGTGAGCCGTGACTTCCAGCAGCTTGTTGGTGGTCAGTTCCGGGGAAATCAGGACAACAGTGCCTTCGAACGTGACGTCATCCGCGTCAGGTTTCGAGGACGTGAGCGTTGCCTCCGGCCTGGTGTCGGCATCACTTTTCGGCCTGTCCGTGAAGAAGGAATCAGCGTCTCTGCCGTCCGAACGCTGGCTGAGATTCGTGTCGTGGTTGAAACGAACCAGTACAGTATCGCCGACCTTGAAGCGGCTCTTGTGAACCTCATCAACATGCACAATGGCTTTCACGACATCGATGTTGACGATCGTCAGGATCGGATCCCCCTGGCGGACGGACTCGCCCGCGGGATGCACAACATCTGTAACGATCCCGTCGATTTCGGAGTGAACCGTGTATTGCTCAAGCTCCCGCTGCTTGGCCTCAATCTCGACGGACTTCGTATCGGCCGCCAGCCCGGCAATTTTCCGGTCGTGCATTGCCTTCCTGATTTCCGCGTCTCCCTGCTTCACGTCAAGTTCGGCACGATTGATTTCGGTCGCTGTGAACACCGGAGCACGGCCGAGTTTTTCCACCTTCTGGTTTGCTTCCAGCCTGACCTGCAGTTCCACCTGAGCAGTGGCATGCTTGACCTTCGCGAATTCGACCAGCACATCCGACTCCGCGGCGGCCTTTGCTTCATTGTATTGAGCTTCGATAACGCTCAGTTCACCACGCACGAGCGAATCGTTCAGTCGCACGACCAGATCGCCCTTGCGGATGATGTCCCCGACGCGGACGACTTCCTTCAGCGTGCCGGGGATGTCGACGGAGATTTCCAGCGTATCGCGGATCTCTATTCGCGGAGTCTGCGCCGCAATCGCTTGGGAGCTGGTCCACCGATCAGGCTCCTGTGCAACACTTGTCGTCGCCAGCAACATTGCTGCCGTCAGGAAGTGGATTCGCATCTCAATCCTCGCTGTTTCGGTTCGCGGACTTTCGGTTTTAAGACCGCCATCCACGCTGAAAATTCCTGAAGAATCACGGACAAAACCCGCATTCCGGCCTACTCCCCGCAGTATCCCGACAGGGAAACGCAAAGCAAGGCCGTGACCATCGCATTCGCCCGGTCACCGCAAACTGACGGCACGACACCGCAAACTTCCGGAACTGCCTCCGCTGCCGGATTTGCCCGACAAGGCGCATTTCGCGCGGCGGACACGTATGATGTCTTCTCAGTAAACCTCGTTTCCATGTAAGGTTCGTGATCGGTCGATTGTCAACGATGAGCCAGAATCCATTGCCGTCTGCGGCATTCGTGGCCGGCAGATCCTGCCGGTATGTGTCGATTCTGTGAACGGTTGCCATCGGCGCCCGACATTCCATGGAATGCGGTCGCTCCTGCGGCTGACGTTTCGCGGAACTGTCGGCATCCTCGTGATTGCTGTCTGCAATCGGCTCGCCCTGCCCATCGGAAGCCCTGCCATGTTTTTCAGACTGCTGTCCATCGCTCTGCTCGGGTGTCTTTCTGCAACGTCGTTCGCTCAGGGAGTGAATGTCCGTTCGTTGAGTCTTGACTTCGGGGGGCCGAACCGGCCACCAGCCGCGGACGATGTGCTAACGGTATCAGCGGAACTGGTCGCCATCGACGAAACCAGCGCCGAACTGCAGGTAACCGCTGAGCTTCAGGACGGCTACTACATCTACCCGACGAACCCGGGTTTCGGCACAGCCACTCAGATCACTCTGACGAACACCGGCGGCCTGACAGCTGCTGGCGGCGAGTTCGTCGCCGATCATGAACCAAAGGTTGTCTTTGACGACATCCTGAAGCTGGATATCGAAAAATACTTCGGAACGGTCACCTGGACGCGCCGGCTGACGTCAACGAACGGGCCGCTCAAACCAGGAATCAGCGTTGAGGGCGAACTGACGGGACAATACTGTTCCAGCGGCGAAGGCGGAGTCTGTGTGCAGATCACCCCCGCACGGCAATTCACCGCGACGCTTTCAGAGTCCACCGTATCAGCGCCTGCGACGACGCGAGACAATGTCGCTGCACCAGAACGAACGAGTGGCAATGGTGATGCCGCAGATTCGCAGTCTCGGGTCACCATTATCCCCGACGTGAAGGGGGATGAGGACGAAAAGTCGCCGATCGAATTCACGATTTCTCTGACTCCGGCTGACGCGTCTGTCGGCGACGAAGTCACGCTTTCTGTCACCGCAAACATCGCCCGGCCCTGGCACACGTATTCACTGACTCAGGACGCCGAACAGGGCGGCGGGCAGCCAACGGAGATTCTGCTGGACGAAGTCACGGGACTTCAGGCGATCGGCACGGACTTTACTGCGTCGGAAAAACCGGAAATTGAAGAACCGCTCGAAGGCTTCGTTCTGGAAACGCACTACGACCACGTGACATGGTCCCGACCGTTCGTGCTGACTGACGAACAGGCTCACATCGCCGGCACGGTCATCTTTCAGATCTGCAACAACGGGTCCTGCCTGCCTCCTGCTGACTTTGAATTTCGTGTTTCCCTGGGAACGGCGACGACCGGACAGATTCCCGCAGTGCCCGGACCGGCAGGGCCGGACGTACTACCGGAAACACAGCCGACAGCAACCGAAACCGATGCCGCGCTGGCTGTGAACAATCCCGCCAAAGACGGGCTGTGGGCATTCCTGCTGACGGCTGTGGTGGCTGGTTATGTCGCTCTGCTGACACCGTGCGTGTTTCCCATGATTCCGGTGACCGTCAGCTTCTTCCTGAAACAGGGCGAAACCGGCAAGGACAACACGCTCAGACTGGCCATCGTTTATTGTCTGGGAATCGTCGGAACATTCACGGTGCTCGGGCTGCTGACGGCAACGTTCTTCGGCGGAGAAGCGCTGAACCAGCTTGCAAACAACCCGTGGCTGAATCTGTTCTTTGCACTTGTGTTCACACTGTTCGCAATGATGCTGCTGGGAATGTTCGAACTGCGAGTTCCGTCGTGGCTGCTGACGTGGTCGGCAAAGCGCGAATCCACCGGAGGAATCGTGGGTGTGTTGTTTATGGCGCTGACATTCACGCTGGTGTCATTTACCTGCACATTTGCCTTTGTAGGCACACTGCTGGTGGTAGCGGCGAAGGGCAGCTATTTCTGGCCGATCATCGGGATGCTGGCGTTTTCAACGGCGTTCGCTTCACCGTTTTTCTTCCTCGCACTGTTTCCCGGCATGCTGAAGAAGCTACCGAAAAGCGGCGGCTGGATGAATCGCGTGAAGGTCACGCTGGGTCTGCTGGAACTGGCAATCGTGGCGAAATTCCTGAGTGTCGCCGACATCGGGTTCAGCGCAACACAGACTCCCTACCTGCTGGACTTCAGTCTTGTCGTCGGAGCGTGGATTGCCGTGGCCGTCGTCACCGGACTGTATCTGCTGGGAATGTTCAGCATCGGACATGATGACAACAACAGGAGCACCGGTCCGCTGCAGGCTGTCTTCGCGCTGACATTTATCGGCATCGGCGTTTACATGGCCGTCGGACTCTTCGCGCGGGAAGAACCCAAAGGGATCGTATGGCAGCAGATCGCGGCCTTCGCTCCACCGACGGCAGCGATCTCCGAAACGGACAATGGTTATTTTCTTGAGCACGACGGCCTGCAGTATGCTCTGGAATTCGACACCGCCGTCGAACAGGCTCGCGGCGCCAACAAGCCGATTTTCGTCGACTTCACCGGAGTCAACTGCATCAACTGCCGCGTGATGGAACGCACGGCCCTGCGGACTCCGAAAGTCCACGAAGTCATCAGCGACCTCCCGCGGGCACAGCTCTACGTCGACACGGTTCCGGGCGTCGAGGACGCCGCGCGCAGCAAGCAGATTCTCAACAGAAATATCGATCTGCAGAAATCGCTGTTTGGTGACGTGGCAATCCCGGCTTATGCAATCGTCTCTCCCGACGGAACACAGATCCTTGCACGTTTCACCGGCCTGGACACATCCGGGGAGAAGTTCCGGGCGTTTCTGGACGAGGGTCTGAACGCTTGGCGTCAGCGGTCCGGCACATCAGGCGCACGCGCCACAACGACCGGCCTGGTTTCCGTGCACTGAACAATCCTGGCTGCGCGATGGCCGGTTGACAATCTGCGGTCTTGAGAGTCCTACTCCGGTCCGAACAGCACGCAGATCGCTGCAGGGGCGAACACAACGCTTTGGTTGTACGTCAGTTCTCCGCTGTTCTGATCGACGACAAACGAAGCCAGCGTGTGAGAATCCTGGCCCGCTGCCAACAGCCAGCGAGCTGATGGATCGAGGTTGAAGTTGCGCGGCGTGGCACCGCGGACGAACTCTCGTTCGACTACTTTCAATTCGCCGGTGTCGGGGTTGACGGCAAATACGGTGATCGTGTCATGTCCACGATTGGCCGAATACACAAAGCGACCGTTCGGATGCACACGGATTTCCGAAGCGCTCGTGAACTGTTCCTTCGCCAGCTCCGCTTTCGGAACAGCTTCAATCGTTTGCTTTGCCGTCATCGTGCCGGCATCGGCGTTGTAGTCGAAGACGGTCACTGTCAGATCCAGTTCATTCAGCACGTAAACCCACTTTCCGGACGTGTGGAACTTCATGTGACGAGGCCCCGCACCGGCAGGAACTTCGCCGAAGCCGTGCGGCGTTATCTTTGAGTTCGCGGCGTCGACTGTGTAGATAACCACCTTGTCCAGCCCCAGATCCGGCACGAATGCGAAACGGTTGTCAGGCGAGAATCCTGTCCAGTGAGGATGTGGGGCGTCCTGCCGGTTTCCCACGACGCGCGATCCGCCATTGTGCTCGATCAACTGAGTACGTTCCTTCAGCGTTCCATCATCGTTGAGCGAAAAAACGGCGACCGAGCCTCCGCCGTATTGTGCCGTCAGCACAGTCTTCGCGGTGGCATCCACGCTGACGTGAGTTCCGCCACCGTCGCCGATTTCCAAAGCATTCAGAAGCGCCAGTGCGGAATGACCATCGTGCGATTCAATGGCATAGCAGATGACGGACGGCTTGCCGCCGACAGAACCGACAGCGTACAGGCGATTTCGGTTGGGGTGCATCGCCAGAAACCCGGGACCGCTGACCTCCGCCGCGACCGTCGGGTTCGAAAGCCTGCCGGTGCGCGTGTCCAGCAGGCAATGGTAGATCCCTCTGCTCAGTGAGTTACCGCCGGTTCCGATCCAGACATCAATGGAATCTGTCTGAGCGATGGACGTGGAACTTGCAGTCGTCACCAGCAGGCCTCCCGTAATGAATATGGCTTGAATCAGTTTCCGGAAACGGGTCATGCGATCCTCCACTGGTCAATAGTCTTCGTCCACCTGTGCCGCCTGCCACAGTTCGAGAAACTTCTCACGAACGTACGGGTTGAGCTGTTCAGCGAAGACCGCAGGAAGCTGGTTGACGCGGATCAGATTCATTACATCTGCCATGTCCTGCATCCGGTGAGCGGCGGTCATGCCGCTGGCCAGTTTCAGTTCCAGCAGTGCCTTGAGCGACACATACGGAATTCCCTCTTCGTGCCGTTCAGCAACTGTTTCAGGCTCAGGGAAGGCCACCGGTTTTGGAAGGCCGTCGCCTGGGTATTCGCCAACCATCAGAGCGTCAATGCTGACATTGGTCACCGCGTCACGAAAACTCTTCGACCCCTCAAATTTGTTGACCCAGCCGCGCCCGATGTATCTGTCTTTGAATTTCTTCAGATCCTCCCGGCGAATCAGGATATCGACATCAGCGGTTGTGCGTTTGTGGCCGTGAGCATTCGCAGCCATGGCACCGGCGATCGCGAACGGAATGTTCATCTCCGTAAGCGTCTTCGTCAGCCGGCGCATAGCTTCGTGTATCGGTGACTGCTGCATGAAGAAGGCGTCTGCCTGCCTGGCGGCTTCCAGAATGGGTACTCTCATGGCGCACGATTCTACCGTGGTCTCACAGCGGAAACGAGCCTGTGGAATTCTCGCTGATCCGAAATGAATCATGCCTTGTCCGAGATATCTGAGCGACACCAGCCGCCCGCCCAGTGAATTTGTTCGACTGCGGCGTAGGCGGCAACTTTGGCATCCGCGATGGTTGCTCCGGTCGCCGTGACACCCAAAACACGCCCGCCGGCGTTCAGAATTCGACTGTCCTTTTCGACGGTTCCGGCGTGAAACACTTTCACATCGGGCATGGCGTCCGCTTCGTCAATGCCGGAGATCTCGCGGCCCTTTTCGTAGTCTCCCGGATAGCCTTCTGATGCCATGACCACGCACACAGCCGGACGAGGATCCCAGTCCAGGCCTTCCAGTTCCGCAAGCCGACCATCGGCCGCCAGAGAAAGCACCTGCGCCAGATCGGACTTCAGTCGCATCAGCACGGGTTGTGCTTCCGGATCTCCGAAGCGAACGTTGTATTCAAGCACTTTCGGCCCCTGGTGCGTCAGCATCAGGCCGGCGTACAGGATGCCGGAAAACGGACAGCCGCGGTTCTTCATCGCGCTGACTGTTGGAATCAGGATGCGCGTAACGATCTCGTCCATCATGGGCTCGGTGACCGATGGAGCCGGGCTGTAGGCTCCCATGCCGCCTGTATTGGGGCCTCGATCGCCGTCCAGTGCTCGTTTGTGATCCTGGGAAGTTTCCAGAGGAATGATCGTGTCGCCATCGATGATGGCCAGAATGCTGGCTTCCTGACCTTCCAGGCATTCTTCGATCACGATCTTTCGCCCCGCGGTACCGAATTCGTCGTGCTTCAGCATCGACGTCGCGGCGTCGATCGCTTCGCGTCGGTTGCGGCAGACATAGACCCCCTTGCCGGCAGCCAGCCCGTCCGCTTTCACAACCAGCGGCAAGTCGTGTTCGACGGAATCCAGATAACTGAGCGCCGGCTGCAGACTTGTAAACGCTTTGAACGCGGCTGTCGGGATTCCGGCCTTCTTCATGATCTCCTTGCAGAACGACTTGCTGCCTTCCAGCTGCGCGGCGGCTTTCGACGGTCCGAAGATGCGAAGCCCCGCGCTGCGGAATTCGTCCACGATGCCGGCCACAAGCGGAGCCTCCGGGCCGACAACCGTCAGGTCGATGGAGTTCTGTTTCGCGAAACTCAGCAGACGGCTGATGTCGTCGGCCGCAATACTGACGTTTTCGCCATCCTGTGACGTTCCGGCGTTGCCTGGTGCGCAGTACACGCGTTCCACGTTGCGCGACTGAGAAAGCTTCCAGACCAGAGCGTGTTCGCGGCCACCCTGACCAATGACGAGAATCTTCATGAAATTCGTTTTGCCCTTCGTTTGTCCACAGCGAAAGCCCATGAGTTCCGCACGTCGCGGTGCCGCGTGTCAGAAACCGTCATTCCGGAACGCTCGCGGCACAAAAAAAGCTCGCGGCAGAGTACCGCGAGCTTCTGTGTTTTTCGACGCCGTCGCCGCAGCGAATCCCGAGTCCTCAGGAACTGGCGGCCATGCTGACCGGCTTCAGCAGGAACGGAAACACACGAACGGCCAGCCCCGGTGCATGATCTTTCTTGTAGGCCAGTTGAGCCGCGCGGTCGGCCGCGAACTGCAGACGCGTAAAGTCCAGCCCGCAAAAGCTGTCGGTATCCGCCTCGGCAGCGACGTCAGCAAACATTTCGCCGGCCGAAGCCGCGTGACGCCGAACACCGTGAATACTGCGTTCCCGGACTTTCACGCCGGCGGCGGAAAGCTTGATTAGTCCCTTCAGGAACCTTCCAACCGTGGTATCCGCTCCGGACACTCGCCACAGCCGTTCCCACTCTTCATGGGCCTCCCAATAGAAGCCCAGGTTGAAGAAGTCGATTGCGAGCAGAAAGTTGCGGTTGTCAGACCAGTTTTCGTTGCTGAGCGCCTTGGGACCGTTGCCTGCCGCATGTTTGCGACCGTAACTGTGACCCTTGGGATCTCGAATCGGGTGCGGAAGTCCCGACCCGGGATAGAAGGCATATTCGGGAAGTGGAACGGACGGAAGCAGACGAGCACATTCCGCGTCAGCCGGTGTCATGGGTGAGAAACTCCGAATAAATTGCTGTGGGATGGTGTGGACGCAGGCAGGGCGGGAAACGATCCGCGCGAAGGTGGGACAGGTGATCCAGTGTTCAGTGCCTGATTGGCTTCCGTTCCGGTTGCACTGACTTTACACGCTTTTCTGCAGACTTCGAGCGCTTCTTTTGTCGAAATCTGCACTTTCCGGACGTTCAGAGTGAACGGTCCCGTTCGCTGTCGGAACCTGTGAACTTCACCCGTTCAGCCCAGCTTTCGCCAACGCCGGGGATTCGGAAACTGTGCGGTTTTCGCCGTGGCGGAACGCCGGGAGACCCGCCTTCGGGGCAGGTATTCAGAGGCGGCGGCGATGCCTCGCACCAGCGTTGGGATCGGCCAGCATGACCACGCGTCACGTCAATTTCGAAGAAACGGATCGAAACCTTCCTGCAGGGCTTTCAGAGCGTGTGGAATCTCCGAAGAACCATCAGCCGCCGACGAAACGGATGGCAATGGTGATCGCGTAAACGGCTCGATATCGGAATTCGACGTCACGTCGGAAAACATGGTCGACACAGATTCCGGCACGTATTCGCGCGCCCGGTCGCGAACATAGCCGCTGACCACACCGGCGCCGTCACTCATGGTGCCGGACAATTCATCCTGGAACCCGGACCGTGCTCGCGCCAAAGCGTCCGACGCGCGGCGATCGAGAGCGCTGGTGACGTCCTGGAAGATTCCGCCGTCCTCCGGCGCCGGCGCCACGCGCGAAGAATCGTCCGTTGAAACCTCATCGCCAAACAACAGACTTTCCAATTCGCTGGTTTCCTGACGGATCTGACGAGTGGAAACGGACGTTTCTGCAGATGTTTCGGTTTCGGTCGTTTCGGGTCTCTGATCCTGTCGCAACCCGGCGCTCCCGGACCGGAAAACGTCCTCGGCGGAAAGTTCGCCTGGATTCATCGCAATCGTTGCACGAGCAGCCGATTCGGTTGTTTCCGTCAACTGCCGAAGCGGCTGAATCCTTTGCGCCGAATCCGGAAACGGAACGCGAAAGATGTCATCGCCGTCATTCGCAGGAGCACGAATCGGTTCCGAGAAAAACCCGGGATCACCGAGCAGATCGTCAGCATCGGAACTCTGCGCAGGAGTTTCATTGATGAATGACCGCAGTTGATCCAGCGTTGAATTTCCTGAAGTGATCGAATCGGCCAGATCGTCAGCCACCGTCGTCGCAATCAGGTCAGAAGACCCGTGGGCCACCAGCGCCCGCGCCAATTCCGGACGATCTGCCCACTGAGCGGCGTCCCAGTTGCGCACGTCGGAATAGGCGAGTCCCAGCGAATGCTGCGGCGTTCTCGGAATGAACTGAAACCCGTCGTGCCCGCGAACGAGATGATACTGCAGAGCGACAAAGATGGATCCGGCCCCCACGCAGCAGCCGATCAGAAACGGTTTCAGTTTGCCCATTGCCAGACCTCATTCGTGATCTTCACAGACACCAGGAACGTGCTGCACGATGTTCGTCACGATCAAACGTATCACCTCCGGCACTGCAATCTTGTGTGAAGTCACCGCACCCGCGGCAGTTTGGAACCGTTTGCCGCTGGTCCGCCCGCCAGGTCTTCGCGGGCAGACAACTTTCACCAGCCGTCACCAGCCGTCTGAACTGCGTTGACGCCACTCCTTTGCGTGAGTCGGGCGAACCCGAATTTTGTGAATTATCGGAAAAACCGGATGTCAGTCCGTTGCTGACAACAGGACATCACAATAAGGTCCGCTGTGGGATTAATGCCCGATGAATCAAAAAACAGACGGTTGAATGTGGTATGGCTGCCCATTATCGTAAGAAGGCAAAACCCAGGAATCTCACCGGCAGCCATTCATGTTCATCACCGGCGAAGTCAGACGAACGATCGACGAGCGACATCGCCTGACTCTTCCCGCCGACTTTGCGGAAGCAGTTGCAGATGAAATTGGCGACGTAATCCTCGCTAAGGAACGTTCCGGATGCGTCAGTTTGTGGCGGCGGGACGAATGGCAGCGACGACTGGACAGCGGCGTCAGTCTGCTGCGGCAGAAGATTGAATCCGGCCGCATGGAACAGCGGTGGGGAGACGTCCAGCGGCTCGGCCGGTTGCTGTCAACCCGCCATCAGCAGGTAAGCCTTGCAAAGCGGTCACGCCTTCTGATTCCTGAGGGATTTCGTCAGTTCTTGGGAGTGGATGCCGGAAAGGAAGTGGTGATTGTCGGGGCGGTGATCTGCGTTGAAATCTGGCACCCGGATCGGTGGATGGACGTGCTGAAGGATGAGATGCCCGAATTCGGAGAGCTGTTTAAGACGTTGACGCAATAGTCCGCGGGAGCACACTGGAAGCAGAAGAATCGAACGAGAGCGGGGCGCGCTTACTCACTCAACAACCCTCCATCTTGGCCGCTCACTCCATGGATGGCCCTTTCGGCAGGGATGCCGCCCTTCTCTCTTCGATTCGAATCATTTCGAAAAGCACGCAGCCCGGGCGGTTCATCGCCCGGGCTGTTTTCGTTGGCGACGGATTTTGTCGACACCACACACTTGCGCAATCGACAAATCCTGCACGTTCCGGAATCTCGGGTTGCTTTGCCTGTCTTTCGTGGCCGGCCCACGCAAATGCGCAACTAAGCTGTCGATAAGTCGATTGCCGAGCCTCGGCGTCACGAATTCAGATCGACTTAGCAGGCAGCAATCCGATGAAACGCACCGTAGAACGACTCCAGGAATTTTCCGCACCCCTCATTCTGGGCGTCATCGTCGCTGTAATCTGGGCGAATCTGAGCCCCAACAGCTACTACGCTGCCGTCCACGCCCCATTCCACCAGTTTGGCGACTGGCTCTCGATGGGAAACAGCGTGACCGAAATGCATGCTCACGGCTGGGCTCATTACTTCACGCTGCACTTCCTGATCAACGACATTTTCATGGTGGTCTTCTTCGGCATCGCCGCGAAGGAAATCACAGAAGCCTGCCTTCCCGAAGGTGCGCTGAATCCGGTGTCGAAGGCCATCAACCCGCTGTTTGGAACAGTTGGCGGCGTACTGGGACCGATCTGTGTGTTCCTTACGCTGAACGCCGTGGTCGGCAAACCGGAGTGGATCAAGGGCTGGGGAGTTCCCACCGCAACAGATATCGCACTGGCGTGGCTGGTGATTCGCTGTCTGTTTGGAAAGACTCATCCCGCGGTCAGTTTTCTGCTGCTGCTGGCAGTGGCTGATGACGCGATCGGGCTGGGAATCATCGCCATCGGCTACCCCGACCCGGCACATCCGACCGAATGGGCAAACCTGATTTGGCTGATCCCGGGAATGGCGACTGCCTGGGGACTGAGAATGAAGGGCGTTCGAAACTGGGTTCCGTATGTCGTCATCGGCGGAGCTCTGTGCTGGTGGGGACTTTACAGCGCTCACCTGCATCCGGCCCTGGCGCTTGTCTTCATCGTTCCGTTCCTGCCGGCACCGACTCACGACGAAGGTCTGTTCGTGGACGCCGAGCGTGACGCGACACATGGTCACTCGCCGCTGGAAAACTTCGAACACGATATGAAGCGGCTGGTCGACTTCGGGCTGTTCTTCTTCGCACTGGCCAATGCCGGCGTCGGATTTTCAGAAGTGAATGGTCTGAGCTGGATGATTCTGGGAGCCCTGATTGTCGGCAAGACGGCGGGAATCACATTGTTTTCGGGCGTTGCCGCGGCAATCGGATTTCCACTGCCGAAGGGCATGACGATGGCCCACCTGCTGGTCACCAGCGTGGTTGCGGGCCTTGGCCTGACGGTGGCTCTGTTCGTCTGCGGGCAGGCGTTTCCGGATCCGTCGATGCAGGGAGCCGCAAAAATGGGAGCTGTGTTTTCCGTCGCGGCCGCCGTGGTTGCTTTTGGCCTGAAGGCGTTTCTGCGGTTCGAAAAAGCTGCGGAAAAGCTGATCGACGAAGCGCGACCTTCGTCCTCAGTCACAGCAAACTGATTGGGCATTGCAGGCGAGCCTCCACTCCAAATGCGCAGTCACATCGATCACACATGCGACGGAATCGCGACAGACGAAGTTTGAACGATGTGGCTGCCGTATTCGGTAAATCCTGCAGTCACCACGACTTGAGAAAATCCGGCAAATTCGGCATCTCCATCGCTCATTGCTGCGTGCAGTAAGTCATTTCAGGAGATGACGGCGGCTTTGTCATCAGAGTCTGGCACCCGCGGGGGGCCGTCGGGCTGGCACCGACCCGAATCTCAGGTTTCTCAGAAAGAAACAGGGAGCAGGAAATGAGCAGGTTCATGGTCGGAGCATGCGCGGCACTGGCAATGGGAATTCTCGGCGCTGATGATGCCTCCGCACAGTACTATCGCGGCGGATACGGTATCGGATATTCGTCGCCGGGTTTCTCGATCGGCATCAACACAGGTCGCGGGTACGGTGGCAATTTCGGCTACGGCCGAACGACGCGTGTCTGGCACAACACGAGTCACTACGACTTCCACCCCACAACAGTTTACCGGCACGGAAATCACTACCACGTTCAGCCGGCACACTATGACTTCCACCAGACCGGTCACGTCGACCGGATCCGCGGCGGACGTGTCATTCACGGTCGCAGCCGAACGGTCTACGGCGGTCATCACCACTGGTGATGCCACAACATCGCGACCGCCGATTTCACGACTGATCACAGAATCGACGACTGAATCCCGCCGACCGGTACACTGGTCGACGGGATTCACTTTGCGCCGCTCGTGGTCGGTTCGAAGGGAAAGTCTGCATCGGCAGCTACGAAGATTACTCATCACTGACCGCACTTCGTTGCAGCCTGCGTCGACGTGCTACTCGCCCTCGTGCGACGCATCAGCGCTATCACTGTGACCGTCGGCACTGTGGCCGGCAGCATGATCGTCTTCCGCGTGTTCGTCGCCGTGGTCGTGCGCGTGGCGAATCACGCCGCTGTACGACTTGCCTCCGATCATCACGACCAGTTTCGGCTCCGCATCGTGCTGGTCGAGATGCTCGGCGAGTTCGCTGTCGCTGGAAACGAACCGCGACGATTTCCCTTCTGCATCTGAGGCATCGGGCTCAGCGGCCAGCGCAAATTGTTCGGGCGTTCCGTCGTGGCTGACGTTGATTTTCAGATCCGCGGCATCGACGGCAACCTGCTGTTTCGCCGCCGAATCGAGAATAAACACAGTCACCGTTTCGGCCTCATCGTCGTGCACGACCTCGGCGTGGTACTCCTCATCGCCAAGTTCTACCAGATCACCGTGGTGCGGCCCCTCGGACGGATGGCTGTGCCCGCCCGCGGTGGATTCGCTGGCCGGTGCCGATCCATAGTCCACGAAATCTTCCTGTTGTTGACATCCGATGCCGCTGACTGCTGCCAGAATCAAGGCCATGACTGCGACTGAAATCGCTGTTTTCATCATTCGTATCCTGCCTCTGTGAGAATCAGTGAATAAGTTTGCCGAGTATCATACGCCGCTGGCAGTTTCGGCCAATGGCTTTGTCATTACAATCCGGCTGCGGGAGCCTGATGGCTCATGTTTTCACCGGCTCAGAGGCTCTCACGAACAGAATTGCGGTATGGACTTTCTGCAGCTTCAGGGAAAGAACGTCCTGGTCCTGGGCGTGGCCAACCGGAAAAGCGTCGCATGGCACACGGCGGAACTGCTGCTGGAAGCAGGCGCCAACGTCTTGTTTGGAGTCCGATCGGAACAGCGCGCGGAAGCAGTGAAAAAGCTCGCTCCCGATTCCCACGTTTTTGTCTGCGATGTCGAACGACAGGCCGATATTGACCGAATGGCGAAAGATGTCAGCGGCGCGGTGGACGTGCTGCACGGAATCGTGCATTCGATTGCCTTTGCCGACTATTCCGCCGGATGGCTGCCGTTCCACGAAACTCCGCGCGATGCCTTTCTTCAGGCGGTCAATGTGTCGTGCTTTTCACTGATTGCCATCTGCAACGCGCTGAAGTCGGTGCTCGATCCGAACACCGGCAGCGTCGTCACAATTTCCATTTCGACAACTCGAATGGCGGCGGAGAATTATGGATTCATGGCTCCGGTCAAGGCGGCTCTGGATTCCTCGATCTGCTTCCTGGCCAAGTCGTTTTCGAAGTTTTCGAAGGTTCGCTTCAATGCAGCCTGTCCGGGACTGTTGAAGACTTCGGCGTCCGCCGGCATTCCCGGCTACGTCGATAGTTACCTGTTCGCTGAAAAGGCGACGCTGCGAAAACAGGCCGTCCGGACCGAAGAAGTGGCGTCGACAGTTGTGTTCCTGTTGAGTCCCCGATCCGCTGGTATCAACTCCCAGGGCATCGTGATCGACGCCGGCATGAGTACGAACTACTTTGATGACGAACTCATCCGAGAAGGCGGCTGACGACCGCACTGCCGGAAATCTGAAGCGAGTACCGGTGCCGCTGGCCGTCCTGCTGGTCGCGGCACTGTTGCTGCGCATCGCAGCCGTGATGGCGCTTGGCGACGACCTGCGGACCGATCCGGACGGCTATGTCGGCCTGGCTCAAAGCGTCGCCGCCGGTTCAGGCCTTTCGGTGCCGGGTTCTGATCGTGCAACCGCGTTCCGACCACCGCTGTTGCCTTTGATGATTGCCGTGGGAATTCGGATCGGTTTGTCCGGCGTCGCTGCGGTCGTTTTGCTGAACATCGCCGCGGGCGTGATCACCGTTGCCGCCACCTGGATGCTCGGCAGAACTCTGCAACTGAACGGCCGGTGGATTTTCGCTGCGGCCGCGGTTCCCGTCTTCGACCCCCTTCTTCTGCGCTACACGGCAATTCCAATGACGGAAGTTCCAAGCGCCGCCCTGGCAACGATCGCCGTCTGGCTGTTCGTCCGATATCAGCAGTCTCACGAAATGAAGGATGGTGCTGGATCCGGAGTCGCCTTTGGTCTCGCTGCGCTTTGTCGTCCGGTCCTGCTGGTCACGGGAGTACTGCTGGCAGTCATCGGCGCGACAAGCCGGTGGCGACGCTGGCGAATCACGAATGGACGGTTTTTTCGAATGATCCTGCTGTCGACAGTGCCGGCTGCGGCCATGGCGGTCACAGTCGCTCCGTGGATCGTCCGAAACGAAGTCGTGTTCGGCAAATCTATCCCGGCAACAACGCACGGAGGCTACACACTGCTGCTGGGCAACAATTCTGTGTTCTTCCGCGAAGTGGTTGATGCCCCCGGCCAGCCGGTCTGGTCAGGTCAGAGCCTCTCTGAATGGCAGCAGGACATGAATCATCAGATGACGAATGATGGCGTCGCGCCTGGTGACGAAATCGCCGCCGATCGGTGGATGTATGCACGTGCGCGCGAGGAAATCCATGCTCAACCCGGCGTCTTCCTTAAGGCCTGCCTTCTGCGATGGAAGCGATTCTGGGGGCTCAGTCCCGCCACCGGCAGCCACGGCGTTCCAATCGATCTGGCTGTCGGCACGTGGTACGCTGTCCTGTGGATCGGACTCCTGGGCAGTCTGATTCCGCGCGGAGTCCGGCAGCGCACGGATTGCATTTGGCTGCTGTGGACCGCCATACTCTCCTTCCTGCTGCTGCACACGTTTTATTGGACCGACACCCGGATGCGAGCGCCGCTGACAGGCGTGCTGGCCGTTCTGGCGATCGTCGGCTATCAGAATTGGCTGCGGCTGTCTTCACGCCTGAGGCGTACGACGGAGCTCAGTTCATGAATCGCACCGAACAACTCGCAGCGGCTGACCTCAGACTGAGTGACGAAGATGACGGCAGAGTCCCGGCAAGACCATGATCCCGCGGCCCGATTTGGCGCGGACGAAAACACTTGCGAGCACAACCGCCCGAGAATCGGCCATCCACAACGGTCTGACATTCACTTCGACGGAAACATGCCTGCTGACGGACGACGCCGATGATCTGTATTTCCGTTTCACCGTCGTCCCGCACGCTTGCTCCCGTGGATTTGCTGAACGCTTCCCGCAAGTGCGATTTGATTGAACTCTGCCTGGACCAGTTCATCAAGACTCCGGACGTTGCCGAACTGCTCCGGAGCGTCGACAAACCGGTGTTGGTTTCGTGTCGTCGACAGCGTGACGGCGGCCACTGGCGGCACAGCGAAGAACAGCGGCTGCAATTGCTGCGCAACTCCATCGTCGCCGGTCCGGCCTACATCGAACTGGAATTGGATGTGGCTGACAAGGTGCCGCGTTTCGGCAATACCAGGCGAGTGATCAGCTATACAAGTCTGAATCGGCCACCGGCGAAGATCGATGATGTCTTCGAAAAGTGCTGGAACGCGAAAGCTGACGTGGTCAAGTTCACCTGGCCAACAGACGATCTCGACGCCGCGTGGCCGTTGCTGGCGGCGGTGACTCAGAAACGCGAACTGCCGGTCGTCGGACAGGGAATCGGACCGTCCGGACTGACGTTTTCACTGCTGAGCCGGAAGTACGGATCTCCGTGGATTTACGCGGCGCTGGAAAAGGGCATGGAAACCTGGCCCGGCCAGCCGACGGTCTGGGAACTGGAAGAAGAATATCGGTGGAACGAAATCGGCAGGGGCACCCGGTTCCTGGGCATCATCGGGATGGGTGCCGCCGAAAACACGTCCACGCGTATCCTGAATTTCTCGTTCCAGGAACTTGGCAGGCGCATCCGGTGCCTGCCGCTGATACCGGGCAAGTCTGATCGGCTGAAGAAGATGCTGCAGGTGATGAAGATCAACGGACTGATTGTCGATCCGATGTGTTCAGCACACCTCGACGATTTCGCTGAACCCGGCGACGAGGTTGCCCGAAAGTCCGGTTACATGGATCTGTTCATGGAGAAGAGCAGCGGCTGGAAGGGCGTCGCCACACTGTTATCAGCGCTGGAAACTGTCATTCACAACCAGCGGGAAGATCTGTTGCGAATGAACGGCCGCGCCGTCACGGTGATTGGCAGTGGTCCTCTGGGAATGGCGGCCGCCGTCTGGGCGGCATCAAAGAACGCCGCCGTCAGCATTGCCGCTCCTTCTGATAACGCGGCAACGTCCGCCGCCAGACACTGCGGGGTACGACACCTGCCGTGGAGTGCCGTTCACGGAGTACGGACGGAAATCCTGATTCTGGCGGGTTGTGAAATTCGCTGTGGCACGGATCGCCGCGAATTGAATCCGTCGCTCATCCGTGAAGGCATGACGGTTGTCGATCTGACCCGGTATCCCAACGAATCAGCGTTCGCCGACGAGGCAGCCGCTCGGGGAGCACACTATCCTTCGCCGCCGCGAATCTTTGCCGAACAGCTTCAACTTCAGTTCCGAACACTGACCGGGCTCGACTTGCCGCCGGGAGCGTTCGAAAAGGGACTTGGCCCGCGATAGCTCGGGAGGCATGATTTCCCCTTGCGATCGCAAAACGGCGAACAACCGCTGGCGATCAGTTCCGGTGCGCAAACACGAAAGCCCGCCATTTGCAGAAATGGCGGGCTTTCAGACGATTCAGAAACTGGCTCAGCAGGCGGAGAATTACACGCCTGGCAACTCCATGGCCGCGCGGCTGGTGTCATCCATTTCGATTGCCAGCCTTGCAGTGGGATCGGCAAGCTCAGCCATCACAGCCGACACAGCGTCGTGTGTCGCCGATTCCAGCGCGGGTGCGGCGACCTCTTCCCGTGCTTCCGACCGTTCGACCGTCGCAGCGTCGGCCTGTTCGACTTCGTGAACGACAACCGTTCTACGTGCAGACTCAGCCGGCTGCCGTTCCCGGATCTGACTGCTTCGATCTTGCTCTGTCAGCAGAAGATCACCGGAGACAAGGTCAAAATGCGGATTGAAACCGGTCGCCGAGTCAGCGCTGGCCATGATGGCGAAGGATCGATCACTGCTCCAGCTACTGGCCGATCCCTGAGAATTGAAGGCTCGAATCCAGAAGCGATACGTTCCCGTGCGGAAGTCGGTCTGCGATGTGTAGGCCGCGGTGCCACTGGAACCGTCGACGGAAAAGTCCTCCACGTCCAGCACGATGTTCTCGTTTCTCTCCAGATCGCGTACCAGGATCTGGTAGCGCACGTTGCCGTCGGTGTGTTCCCAGATAAACGTCGGCCGCGAAGTCGTCACGGTTCCGGTCGGGGCAATGATGATCGGCGTCGTGGCATTCGGCACGTCAATTCGGAAGACAAACGGTTCGCTCCAGCGGCTGAATTCTCCGACGCTGTTACCTGCCCTCACCCATGCGGTATAGACGTGTTCTTCCAGAATCTGGCTGTCCGGAACTGTGAAGGACGTTGTGTCCAGGTCCTGAACGCGAATGACCTGCGACTTGTTGCTGGTGGTGTCGTTCAGCCACAGGTCGTAGACGGTACCGGGCACATCGACCAGCCAGTTGATCGTGGGTGTCGCATCCGTCACGCTTCCGGACGGTCCGGAAGTTGGCGCGACAATCACCGGTTGCGAAGGAACGGGCACGTCGATGCTGAATCTCAGCGGCACACTCCACGGGCCGGCTTCGCCGGCGGAATTAAAGGCTCGCACCCACGCCCGGAAGTCTCCTTCCGGCAACTCGTCCGTTGCAGGATACGTCAGGCCGCCGATGCCAGTCTGGTGGACAATCCGCACAGTGCCCGAAGTGTCGTGATTGACCCACAGTTCATACGACACCGCACGTTCAGCGGCGGTCCACTGGAATGTCGGTGTCGGCGTCCTGACAACTCCGTTGGCGTCTCCCGCCGGTCCGGTGACTGTGGGACGCGTCGGTGCCAGGATGTCAATCAGGAATGTCTCCGGCGTGCTCCACGCACTGTACTCGCCGGCTCCGTTGACCGCGCGAACCCAGGCCCGATACGTTCCCTGTGGCATCGCATTGACGATGTTGTAGAACGTCTGACCTTCGATATCACGAACCCGAATCACCTGAGACTTGCCGTGCGACAGGTCATTGACCCAAAGGTCGTATTGATAAGCGTACTCAACCGCATTCCAGGTAATCTTTGGAGTCGCGGTTTCCACGGCTCCCGCGAAGGGAACCAGGACCGGCGCCGCCGGTGTGGGGATGTCAATTCGGAATTCCTCGTAAAGGCTCCATGCACTGACTTCACCGATCGAATTGAATGCACGTGCCCGAACACGATACATCGCTTCTCCCAGCGGGGAGAAGTGCGTGTATGACTGGGTGGTATGGTTCGTACGATTGATCACTCGCACCCAGGCACCGGTCGCGGCGTCCTGGCGATCGACCTCCAGCGAATAGCTGGTTGCATTTTCCGCGGTCCAGGCAAAATTCGGAAACGCGCTGGTGGTCACATCAACCGAAGGATTCGTGATGACCGGGCGCGTCGGAGCCGGCAGATCCACGTTGAAGCTGACAACGTTACTCCATTCGCTGACGACACCATTCGACTGAATCGCCCGAACCCGGGCTGTGTAGTCACCCTCCGGGAACTGAAAACCGGGCGTAAACACCACAGCGGTGATGTTGGCATTACTATATGTTACGTTGCCGGTGCCGGTATTGGTGACTTCCAGTTCATAGCGGGCGGCATTCAGCGTCGGCGTCCACAGGAACGTAAGCGTCGACTGTGTCTGCAGGCCATTCGGGCCGATCATCGTCGGTGCCGCCGCCAGCGGGATGATCGTTCCGTCCAGCGTGTAAGCGCCCAGGGAACCATACTGGCCCGTGCTTCCGACGGCGATGTAGTACGTCCCGGCTGCAACGTTCGCAGTCAGCGACGCGTTCAGGCTATTGGTCGGATTGCCGGTGGCAACGACATTACCCTGGTTGTCATACAGTGTCAGCACGATGTCCAGGTTCGTGCCGGGGTTGTTTGTATTCGCCGGATAGATCTGTGTGAGATCCAGGCCGCTGGCGGAGAACGAGAGATCGCCGGCGTCGGTATCAAACTCGAAATAGTCCGCGTCGCCGACCCGCTCAATGATCCCGCTGCCGGAGACACCCGGCAGGGAAGAGTCCAGAACCGTGGCAGTCGCCCGGTTGTTGCCGTGATCATCGACCCGGTAGGCAAACGTCTGGTTCTGGGCTCGTGTCATCACGGCCAGGTCGTCCTGCAGAACAGTGGCGCCCAGCGAACTCGGGCCGTCGTTCCACAGTTCACGCAGCGAATCAAACGGAGCACCCATGATCGGGCCGAGCGTCGGAGTGCCGCCGTCATACTCGGCGGTCTTGTTGCCGCTGGCGTCAAAGACGCTGTGGTGCTGCAGTCCGAGAGCATGGCCGGCCTCGTGAGAGGCAGTCAGCGCGGTGTACTTCGCGAAGCCGTTTCCAAGGTTATCTGTGAATGCGTAAACCGTGTTGGAAAGGTCGTTGCTGAAGGAATCCAACCAGGCGACGCCGCCCGCTGCGGTACCCAGCCACGGCCCGGCACCACCGATCGAGACCAGCAGCGTTTCGAAGTTGTTATATGACCCCGGATCGATAGTCGTCACGTTGACGTTGAATGGGGCGAAGTCCTCACTGACGCGATACCAGATTTCTTCAATCCGCCGCAGTTCTTCATCACTGAACGTGGTCTGGTCGCCGTCGATGTCATAGACGGGAGTGATGATGTCATTGTCGTTGTTGAACTGAGCGGTCCACTGGGAATTGCTCTCGACGTGGCCGTCAAAGTCCAGGTAGATCGTCACCGGTGCCCCCGGAAGACTGTCCAACTGGGGAATCGAAGTCAGCGGGTTCATCTGTCCCGGATTTCCGACCCCGGGTTCCGGCCCCACATAGCTTTGCCCCAGAACTGCGGTCGCACTCAAGAGTGTTCGCGGCTCGCACAACTCAATGGACGGTATAGAGTTGCGCCGCGGTTGAGGACGCCGGACTGCGCGACGATTGCGGGAAATCAGGCTGCCGAGGAATTCACTGATTGCCATGCGAAAGGGATCCTTTTCGATCACGGTTGCTGTCTACGAGTCGACTGTTCCGTCACCATGTCCGGCTCCGATGTACCGAGGCCTGGCCCGGGTCCGGTAAGGTTTTCGATTCTGCCGATTTGTGTGCCGCTGGAAACCGAAATGCCGGTCATTGCAGACTCTTCAGCGCACAGAACACCTATCTGAATCGTTCTTCGGACGCGAATCCAGATTTTCTTACCGTCCCATGTCGGTTCTTCTGCATTTCCGCCATCAGTTCAACGTTCGACGGTACCGTCCGAAGAAGCGGTCGAACCCCCATCGGAAGGCGTGGAACGACCGAATCGACTGGAAGCAGCCGCGTGACCGGCACAAACCGATTCGACCGTGACTTCCACAGGACGCCGATCTGGCCCCGACCTAACACGATTGACCCCCGGAGCCTCCCGCTGGAAGCAGTCGCCCGGCGGCGATTCTGCATCGTGCAACTCACCTGCGAAAACGTCGCGACGAATCGGTCCTCGCCATTTCACCGCCCGCCTCCCGGATCCGCGATTGCCGGACTGGCCGCGTCTTCCTGTGTCCGGCTGTATTGACGGACCGCTGTGCTGACCGGCCCGAGTCGTGGCCTTTTCGCTCGAAGGACAGGCTACTCGCCGATGATTTTGACCAGCACACGTTTCCGGCGCCGGCCATCGAATTCGTAGTAAAAGATGTGTTCCCATGGTCCCAGATGCAGCTTTCCTTCGGTAATTGCAACGACAACCTCCCGACCCATGATTTGCCGCTTGTGGTGAGCGTCGGCGTTGTCTTCGCCCGTGCGATTGTGGTGATACCGCTCCGGCGACGGGTCGAACGGAGCCAGTTCCTCCAGCCACCTGTCGTAGTCACGATGCAGCCCGGATTCGTTGTCGTTGATGAAGACCGATGCCGTAATGTGCATCGCGTTGACCAGAACCAGCCCTTCCCGGACACCGCTTTCCTGAACCAGAGATGCGACGTCTTCGTGAATGGAGACAATCGCGCGGCGTTCGGGGACGTTCATCCAGAGTTCTTTGGTCAGACTTTTCATGATGTCGCCAGTTGCTTCAACAGGTCGTCATCCACGACGGTGCCCTTTGGTAGCTGCTTGATGAGTTCCACGACGGACATCACCTGATTGTCCGTCGGAGCCAGGCCGAGATCCTGCAAACGATGGGCGACAGCGCGACGTCCGCTGTGCCGCCCCAGCACGAGCTGAATACCGCCGGCACCGACCTTTTCCGGCCGAAACGGCAGGTACGTATCGGGATTCTTCAACAGGCCGTCCTGGTGAATACCGGCTTCCGTGGCAAAGATGTTTTGTCCGCCGATCGGCTTCATTCGAGGAATCACGACACCTGTCAATTCCGCCACCAGATGGCAAAGCGGCGCCAGCTTTGTTGTGTCGACGCGGAACGTTCGCCGGTACTGATCCGGATGCATCGCCAGCGTCATCACGACTTCTTCCAGCGACGCGTTGCCGGCGCGTTCGCCGATGCCGTTGACCGTACACTGCACCACGTTTGCTCCTTCCTCAATGCAGGCCAGTGTATTCGCCACCGCCAGGCCAAGGTCGTTGTGGAAGTGAACGGCCAGCAGTGCCCGGTTCAGATTCGGCACTCCATCCTGAATTCGTCGAATGAAGTCGGCGGCCTTCCTCGGTGTCAGAATCCCCACCGTGTCAGGAAACCCGATGGTGGTGGCTCCGGCGTCGATGGCTTCGCGATAACACCGGCACAGAAAATCGACTTCCGTGCGGCTGGCGTCTTCCGGACTGAACGCAACGATCCGGAATTTCGACGACGCATAGCTGACGCTGTCCGAAATGATCTTCAGGACTTCCGTCTGAGACTTCCGCAGCTTGTGCTGGCGGTGCAGCGGACTGGTGCCGCAAAACAAACTGACTCCGCGCTTGTGGTGCGGATTCCCTTCCAGTGCCCGATCGGCTGCGTCGATGTCTGCATTGACGGTGCGGCAAAGAGCCGTCAGCACCGGCTTCTTCACGACGCCGATCATTTTCCGGATCGCTTCGACATCCGCTTCACTGGATGCCGGAAACCCGGCGTCCAGCGAGTGTACTCCGGCCGCCTCCAGGGCCTGCGCGATTTGCAGCTTGTCATCCGGTTCCAGCGTTGCTCCCGGCATCTGCTCACCGTCTCGAAGCGTCGTGTCGCTGAACAACACGGCTCCGGAGCGCTTGTGATGACTGATGACCGCCTGAGCAATCGTGTCCAGCACGTTCCGGCCAAGCCGCTGAAACAGGTTGTCAGACGTTTCCAATGACATGAAGTACTCGCGGAAGACAAAATTGGCGACGACGGCATTCTGCCAGCATCGCGCGATCCACGCGAGAGACTCGCGGAACGGGCGGGCGAATTCAGCGTTCAGGCGTCAGTTGTCAGATCTCAGATCTCAGATCTCAGATTTGTAATTTCAGATCTTTACAACGTTGCTGTTGCCGACGGCGCGGGTTGTCGAAGCCGGGTTCACAAGCAGTCGCGTGTTCATTGACCTTCCAGTCCGCCGTGTCCCCGCAGCACAAGCCGCCTGGTCATCCACAGTTCAAACACCAGCATTCCCAGAAAACTAAACATCAGCAAAGCCCACAATTCGCTGTGAGACTCGTCGCCGTACAGCAACCTGGCAAGCGTCGCTGTGGAATCCACGAATGTCATTCTGTTGTTGACGATCAGACGGCTGCGGTCATCGTCATTCAGCTCGGCCGAATCGTCTTCGGAATGATCATAGTTGACGACGAAGGAATCGATTGGCCTGGACCCGACGTCTGCGTCCCTGCCCGCGGGTCGCAATTCGTAGACCCCCGGCAGCGTCGTGCGAGCCAGCATGGCGATTGACTCGGATTCACCGGTCGACAGCTCCGCATCCAGCCGCCGGTTAAAAGGAGCGTCAAACTTCAGTTCCGGAAGCGGCATGTCGTTGGCCGGCAGCGGCAACGTGGCCAGCAGCGGTTCACCAAAGCTGACATTGCGGCGAACTTTGGACGACGCCATTTGAAAGATGGCTTCGTGAATAAACGGCACGAAATCGGGCCTCGCGGGAAGGTTGTTCCAGCGTGTGTCGAGTGTTGTCGTCGAAATCAGCACGGTTCCCCTGCCGCACCTGACACTGAACAGCAGTGGATCTCCGGTCGCCAATTGAGCCAGCGCAATCGGCGGTTCTGCGGGAAGCACATCGTCATCGAGTTCGTCGACCAGCGCTTCGCCGTCAGCATCGTTCGAAGGAACCGGCGCCGCGGAAAGATCCGCCAGCCACCACTTTTCGTAAGATGCCTTCAGAAAGCTGCTGTCCTCGCGTGCCCGAAAACGGTCCAACCAGCCTGCCTGCAGACTGTAGGGAAGCACGCGCGTCGGTTCCGGAGCATCCGGGTCGACCTCACGGATCCGAGTGAGCTTCATCGCCGGCAGCAATCCGGATTCCACAAACAGAGCATTGAACGCTGCCGGTGTCGTATCGGGTCCCAGCGAAATGAAGACTCCGCTGCCGCGCTTCACGGAATCCCGGATCACTTCTGAGATCCCATCGGGCAGACGATCGACGTCCGGCAGAACAACGACAGCGGCTGCCGTGACGTCGTCTGCAGTGACATCCGAAGCCCGCACGACCCTGGCCTTCACCCACGGCGACTTGTTCTGCGGAGCCGTCAGTGCCGCGGCGGCAAAGAACGTGTGGCCTTCCGAGGCAACCAGACTGCGCGACGATTCGACCAGCAGCACAGGAATGGCCGAAGTGACGCGCACGGCGGCGTCGGCTGAATTGTCGATCAGCAGCGGATCATTCGGCACGTCGGCCTGAACCGACAGCCGACGCGTGCCTTCCGACGGAAAACGATACTCCAGCTCAACGACCGCATCGGAATTTGCCGGAACGGAAACGCTGGTGTCCTTCTCAGCCAGCCGCTGACCATCGACCAGCACGTGCAGCGGCACAACAACGGCCGTGCTGCCGGAATTCCGGACAGCTACACGAAATCGCACCGGAAATCCAGGAACCGTCAGGTCTCGCGACAGATCCAGCCGACCAACGGCAATGTTCTGTCCCAACGGTGCCAGTCCGTCGCTGATGTCGACGACCCAGAACCGGGGACGCACTGACGGAAAACTCAGAAGGTCGTCGAATCGCTTCCACAACGGATCATTTTCCACAGCCCACCCGGCTCGCTGGCGATCGGTCAGCACAATGATCTCGCGTCTGCCGTTGCTGCTGCGGCTCAGCATTCCGACGGCCAGTTCGCCGGCCGCCTGGAGGTTTGCGGCTCCCGACGGCGGTGCCAGTTGAACGATGCTGTCACGGACAAGGTCGCGGTCGTGAATCGGCGATTCAATCACGGCGACCGGTCGGTCACGAGCGTCAATGACGGCGACCGTGTCTCCGGGCTGCAGCGTGTCCAGAAACTCAATCGCGCGCTTCACTGCCTTTTGGTGCAGCGTCGTCAACCCGTCGCTGCGAGCCATGGAATTCGATCCGTCGATCACCAGCACCACATCGCGTGATCCGCCGGATCGATAACCGGTCAGAAACCCGGTGTCGATCCACGGACGAGCCGCCGCGAACGCAAGCAGGAAGATCAGTCCGATTCGAACAAGCAGCAGCAGCAATTCTTCCAGCTTCAGCCGGCGACGCGTGCGCCGACTGGGGTCCAGAAACTGCATGGCTCCCCATTCGACAATGTCGAATTTTCGGCGACTGAGCAAATGGGCAATCACCGGTAACGCGACACCGGCCAGCCCGAGCAGCATCAGCGGGTTCAGAAAAAACTGCAGCATCGACACAAGCTACGGAACACACCGGCCTCGCCGCAAGGATCACACCACCCGTCGGCTCAGGCCGCCGACTTGAGTGCCGCGTGCCGGATGTCGGGCGGCGGAACGGTCAGTCTTCGTCCTGTTCCCACAGTCCCGTACCGTCCGAGATCACGATGTCGAAGCATTCTTCCGGCGTGGCAGCAACCAGCAGTCGGAAGTCGGCTCCGTGTCCGTACCGCAGAGCGTTGGGCTTACCGGTTGCGGCCAGTTGTTCCAGGTCGCGACGAAGCAGTGACGTGCCGCGGCGAAAGTCGATCAGCAGCCACGCCTGCAGCCACTGATCGAACAGAGAAACACCGCCCTCGCCGCGAGGAATCTGGGCTTCTTTTTCGGCGATGCTGTTCAGCAGATCGCGGGCCGCGAACTGATCGACGAGTGCCAGAATCTTTGCCGATGTAATCGTCGCCTGCAGCCGCTGCTGACCGGAATTCACAGATCCTTTGGCTCGCGCGGCAAACCTGACGTGCCACACGACGCTTTCCAAATCCGGATACCCGGCCTGTTTTGCCTGAAACGCCAGAGCGGCAGCGAATGGACCACCTTCACCATAGTTGCTCCAACCGGAGTACGCGTTCTCTTCCGCGCGATGAATCGCCAGCGCTTCGTCAATCAGAGTCCACGCCAGGGGCTGATCCAGGCGGGCAACTTCGACGGCAAGGCAGCCGAGCGCCTGAGCACGATTGTCCGGTTCTTCGCACTGGCGGACGAGTCGGATGGCCTGATCCAGATCGGTTCCGATCAGTTGCCTTGCGATCCGTAGCCGCGCGCGATTGCGGATGTTGGGAGCGTTGCCGTCTCCCTGCAGAGATTCCACGTCGCGAATGCTCCTGTCGAGATCCACCGTCGCCGCGGCCACCGCGACATCGGCCTGAGCGTCCGTGCGCTGGTAACCGGCTTCTTCCTGATCGGCCAGAGAACGGGCTCGAGCATAGTCGTAGACCGCCAATGCCGTTGCCGCATCCTTCCTGATCCAGCGGTTCCGTTCACCAGCAGCTTCTTCCAGCCGCGTCAGAGTCTTTTCAATCAGTTCGCGAGCTTCATCGTCGCGCCCAAGAAGCCGGTACAACCTTGCCAGCGGTGGGTAGTATTGCGGCGAATCCTCGTTGTCTGCGATCTGCCGGGCGAGTTCCGCCAGCTTGACCACCGTCGCTCTGTCTGTTGCGTCATCGGAACCTGCCAGTTCCCGCGCTAAGGTGAGAGCCGTGTGAAGTCCGTGACCATTTCGCGTTTCGGACAACAACTCCACAGCGCGCTCCGGGTCTTCGTGGATCGACCACCTGGCGAATTCACACCGAACCACACGATTGAAAGTCCCGCCCGCAAGTTCAGACATTGCCATCGCGGCGTCCGGGTCAATCCGGACCATCGCCTCCAGCAACCCGATCCGCGACGTGATCCGCGGATTCATGGGCATCTTCCATGCAGATTCGACGAGTTCCCGGGCTGTCGCCAGTTGGTCTTCCCGCTTTGGCGTCACGCGTTTCCGGACGCCGACGGGCGGAGAGTCGTTCGACCGAAGCGTGATTTCCGTGGATGGCTGGCCTCGCACAACAGTCGCTCCGCCGAATCGAAAACCGTTCGCGTCAGCAAAGACATAGCGCACGTCCGGCGCGACGCCTTCAAGCTTCCAGGCCCCCTGGCTGTCGGAGATACCGGACGCCATCCTCCATTCCTTGCCGGCGGAATAAATTTTCGCACCGGCGATCGGATCTCCGTTCGCGTCGACCAACCGACCACTGACTTCCGCGGGCTGCGCGTCTGCCAGCACAATCGGTTCCAGTTCGACGACATCGCCGCGACTGCCGCTTGTAAAAGGCGATTCGGCCGGCGTGAACCCTTCGGCCCGAACGGTGATGCGATAGCCGCGATCAGGCCATAGTGGACCGGTCGTGGCAACACCGTCTGCGTCGGTTTGGACCGTGCCCGCGCCACCGGATATCGCCAGACCGGAATCGATCCACTTCGACACGTATTCGTAGGTCGTGCCGACCAGGACGTTCGCGTTCGGGATCGGATCGCGGCGAGAATCGACGATCCGGCAGCGAATCCGAAAGCCATGTTCCGGCGAGATCCTGACTTGCAGCGGCTGGCTGAGATTCAGTTCACCGGGTGTCACGACCAAAGCCGGATCGCTGATCGCTTCAGAAGTCCGGATTCGAATCGGCAGCGTGTCATTGAGTGCGACCTGACGGATCACAAATCGGCCGCGATCGTCGGTCAACTGTTCCCTTCCGTAATCTTTCTGTGCCGGATAGCCGGCCGGCGTGACGACCTTCACGACGGCGCGTGGAACGGCCTGCCCCCGCTCGTCAACGACCTCGATTTCCACATTTCCGGCCGGGTCCAGTAACAAATCCGGCCAATCCGTGTCGTCAGTGACATCCAGCGTCGGTATGCGAGACTTGTGTTCTTCGGAACGGCCTTCCGGGTCCAGGGGAACGTAGTCTTCCGGAACGTCGACGACCGTCGCGCGGTACCGGGCCGAAGTTCCGTGCAGGAGAAATCGCCCGTCGGCATCGGTTGTCGCTCGCGGCCCCCAGTGCAGCGTTCCCTCGACGAGTTTCATGAACTGCACCGTCGCCCCCGGGACTGGTTTCTGATCGGCCAGTCCCAGCACGCGGCCGGAGATTCGCAGACCTCGTTCGGCCGGCAACCTGAAATCTTCAGTTGACTGACCCGGTTCCAGCCGCACGACCGCAGCCTGAGCCGGCGAAAGCGGCATCGCCGGGTCATACTCGGCCGACACGCTGTAGTTTCCAGGCGGCAACGAGTCCCATGCAAACGTGCCGTCGGAAGCGATATCGACCGTGTCGTAGAAACTGATTCCATACGCAGCCGACTTTACGTCCGTGACGATACTACCGGAGGCATCGTAATAGGCGGCAGCCCGGACGCTGACGGTTCCGAGTTTCTTTCGAACTTCCGGCAACCGTTCCACCGTACCCGCGGGCCAGCCGATTGAGCCGGACAACCGCGCGGCCGGCCGAAGCGTGATGGTCAGTTGCTGGTCGAGATTGAACGTCAGCCGCGGCGCCGCGAAGCCATTCGTGGTGACGGTTGAATAAACCGCAGCGCCGGCGGGCACCATCGGTATCACGAACCGACCATCAGCGTCCGTCGTCGCGGTTCGCTGTTCCGCCATCTCCGCCGAAAACTTTGCGTAGTTGATGTCGTCCAGCCCCAGCTTCCGCGACGACAGTGTTTGTGGAACGATCTTCGCACCGGAAATCGGTTGCCCCTGATCGTCAACCAGACGACCTGCGAACGTCGTCGCCGGCTTCGTAGTCACGGTCAGAGGACGCCGGCGGTGGTTATACAGTCGGCTGAAGAATCCCATCTCTGCCGTGCCGTACATCGCCCAGACGCTGAGCTGTCCGGGATTCGCGAAAACGACGTCCTCTTCGGGCAGATCGGTAAAGGTGAAATGGCCGTCGGCATCCGCCGTCGTCTGACCCAATGTGACCGGGGCGTCGTAGCTGCCCCCGAGCAACAACACCACGGCGCCCGCGGCGGGAGCTCCCGTCGATGTTTCAACGGCACCCAGCACAAGCGGCTGATCAGTTTCGTCAGCAGGTCCCGCCAGCCCCGACTGCGCCCGCACGTCGGAGGACAAGGCAAGCACCAGCAACGGAAACAACACGACCAGGCACCGCCGCGTGCGGTGGCAATCAATCAGCCGTCTGAACATTGCCCTTCCTCCAACTGATGACCGTGGCAACTGATGACCGTGGCAGCGCCGCCATCGGATCGGAAAACGTTCACACCGCGCCTGCTATGAGCGCCGCGACGAACTCCTGAGAACCTGCAGCAAACGCGCCAGCTCGTTCAGGTCTTCAGCAATCCACTTCAGTTCCAGTTCGTTTTCCAGCACGGCATTCACATCTTTTTCCGGATGGCTTTTGGCCACGACGGACCGAAATTCCGAAGCGATGTCGTGAACTGAGGTCGGGCCGAGCGATGAACCGCTGCCGCTGGTTGTATCGACGAGCCGCAATCGGAATGCCAGGTCGGATCGCAGCCGTTCGTCGAGCAACCGGCAGGATTCGATTCTCGCGGCAACGTCTTTGCGAACCCGCTGAATCTCGCCGAAGGTTGCTCCGCTGCAATCAGAGCCGCCCGTGCTGAATCCCATCGACGCAGCCAGCGCCTCCGCGTTGTTACTGAAGTCACGCCGCCGGCTTGAGGCGCTCTCGGACTCCGCGGCGCTGTGGCGAACGGTCATGTCTCGGTCGGCAAAGTCGTCGGCCTGGTTGTAAGGACGCTTCGACATCGTTCGCCCTCCGGAAAACCAGCCGGTCTCGTTGTACATCCACAGGGGCGCGTCGGACCGGCAGTGTTGAGGAGAGACAAAGTATGGACTGCCGCGGCGGCAAAGGGAACACAGCGCTGCTATTCAATGCCGGAAGTGCCTCCGTCCCGTGAAGATCATCGCCATGCCGTGTTCGTTGCAGGCGGCGATGACTTCGTCGTCATTGCGGGAACCGCCGGGCTGGATGACCGCCCTGATTCCGGCCTTTGCGGCTTCGTCGATACCGTCCCGAAACGGAAAGAAGGCGTCACTGGCAACCACGCCCTCGCGGCTGCGGTCGCCTGATTTTGTGGCTGCGATGAATGAGCTGTCCAGGCGGCTCATCTGGCCGGCCCCGGCTCCCAGCAACATGCCGTCCTTTGCAAACACGATCGCGTTGGACTTCACGTGACGGCAGACCTTCCAGGCAAACCGCAGATCACGTCGTTCCGGATCGGTGGGCTGGCGTTCGGTAACGGTCTTCCAGTCATCTTCCGGCTGCGGCAGATCGTCGCGGTCCTGAACCAACAGGCCTCCGGTGACTCGGCGGTATTCCGCTTCGCCGCGACCCGCGTCGGAGAATTCGACCTGCATCAGCCGCACGTTGTTCTTCCACTTTGGTTTCGTCGTGAGAATTCTGAACGCGTCTTCGTCGTAACCGGGGGCAATCACGGCTTCGATGAATCGGCCGGGTTCACACAAACGTTCGGCGGTGGCCGCGTCGACGATCCGATTCAGACCGATGATCGAACCGAACGCGCTGACGGGATCTCCGGCGTGAGCATTCTCGAAGGCGGCCGCCAGAGTTTCCGCAACCGCACACCCGCACGGATTACTGTGCTTGATGACGCAGGCCGCCGGCTCGTCAAAGTCGGCGGCGATCGACTTCGCTGCGTCAAGATCCATCAGATTGTTGTACGACAATTCCTTCCCGTGCAGTTGCTCAGCACTCGCCAGTGATGTGCGGGAAGGGCTGTCTTCAACGTAGAACGCTGCCTTCTGATGAGGATTCTCGCCGTACCGCAGGGCCGACTTCAGGCGAAACGAAAGACACAGCCGCGATCCCCACTCGGAAGCCTGTTCGCCTTTCGCCGCGTCGGAGGTGATCTGTGCCATGTAGTTGGAAATCGCCCGATCGTACTGAGCCGTCATTTCGAAGGCTGCGGCGGCCAGCCTGCGGCGAAATGCTTCGTCAAGACTGTTCGACCGCAGGCGATCCAGCACGTCGTCGTATTGCGCGGACGACGTCACGATGGCCACGTGAGCATGGTTCTTGGCGGCCGAGCGGACCATTGACGGACCGCCGATATCGATCTGCTCGATGGCTTCGGGAATGGTCACGCCGGGTTTCGCGATGGTTTGCCGAAACGGGTACAGATTGCAGACGACCACCTGAAACGGAACGATCCCGTGTTCCGCGATGGCTGCCGCGTCGGATGCCAGGTTCGGCCGCCCGAGTATCGCTCCGTGAACCTTCGGATGCAGCGTCTTGACCCGCCCGTCCATGATCTCCGGAAACTGCGTGTACGCGGTGACGTCGATGACCGGAATGCCGGCTTCTTCCAGAAACTTTCGCGTTCCTCCGGTCGACAGGATCTCGAAGCCGAGTTCCGCGAGACCTTTGACGAACGAATCCAGTCCCTGCTTGTCACTCACGCTGACAAGCGCCCGACGCGGCGATTCCTGAGCCATCTTGCTAACCAGTATCTCACACCAATAGGATCAACGAAAAAGCCGCTGGCAACAATTCGCCAGCGGCTGTGTCGGTTTGAAATCTATCGGTGACCTGCACCAGCGTCAAATGTCGGAAACCCGAGGGCAGGATCGTTTCCGGGCAATGCAGATCAGCCCCGGTTTCGCATCATTCTTCAGCGGCTGCGTCAGCGTTCGGGGCGGGTTCCGTGACTTCGACTGCGATGGGTTCCTTTTCAGGATTCTGGTGATAGGTGGCAAATTCGCTGCCCTGCTCGCGCAGACACACCACTTCGCCGGCGCTGGAAATCAGATAGATGCGATCGGTAACCGCGTTCCGAAACCGATGCTCGAAGGAATCCACCGAAACCCAGTGATCCGGGTTGCCGGCATCGGCCGTCGCACGGTCAATGGCCACCAGCCGATTCGTCACATCGACCGCGTAGACCCGATCCTTGCTGACCGCGACAACACCGGCCATGCCCGCCACATACCAATCGGCGGTTCGTCCGCCTTCACCCGGCAGTTGGACGGGGCGCCCGGTATCGCGATCGATGTCATGCAGACCTCCACCTGTCGTGGTCACAAAGACGTGGTTACCAACCGGCACCGGACGTTCGGTAACGGTGCGGTCCATCGGCAGCGTCCAACTGACTTCGGAGACCGTCCGGGTTCCCGCGGGACGTTCCAGTTTGATGTCGTACAACAGGTTATTTCCGGTCGCCAGCAGAACGCTGGAACTCTCGGAATCCCGCACCGTTGCCATCGGCGTTGTGGCGGACTCGTTCAGCATGAGCTGGTAGAGCGATTTTCCTTCGGGATTCAGGATGTGCAGACTTCGGGACTTCGTGGCAACCAGAACAGATTCTTCCGCAAACACCGGCGGTTCAGCAATGGGCTCCTTGCAGATGAACCGCCAAAGAAAAGGACGGGCGACCTGCGGAGGCAGCGTGCCGTATCGGTTCAGGTGCAGCAGCGTTCGCAGTTCGTATGCGTAGACGGAACCTTCGGAAAGCGGCACGTACAGGTAGTCGTAACGAACATCGTCTCGTGCGATCGTACCCACGCCGGAACCGGCGCCCGGGAGATGCGGCAGTCGGTGTTCGATCACCTGGTCGCCGGTGAATTTGTCGTATCCGTAAATCACAGGCCCGGCCACGACAAGCACGTACCGGTCGCTGGTCACGGCTGGCTGTGAAGGTTCGTCATTGCGACCGGCCTGAGCTGCCCAGCGCCGGCGACCGTCTTCCGCATTGAAAACGCTGACGACGCCCGCAGTTGACTGGACGACGATAACATCTTCGTCGCTGGTAACGTATCTGACTTCGTCACGGGACACGTCCAGAACCGCCTGACCCTGCCACTTGGTTTCCAGTCCCAGTTGCTGCAACTGATCCGCCGACGGAACCTCAGCGGCAATTGTCCGAGGCTCGCCGATGACGGCAATACAACTCAACAGCAGCAGGGTACACCGGCAATGTCTCAGCATAATTTGAGCTTTCCGCGACTGACCACGACCGAAACGGCGGATGAACAGGAAACGCAGGTCCGCCACTTCCGCGGGCCTTCGTTTCAAACCGGACAACATGCTAACAGAGTGCGATTCGAACAGCAGCCATGCCCTCGCACCGCTGCCAGCGCCGGAGAACCAGCAACATTATCTCAATCTCACATACGGGTCGTTTGAGAGTCTAACCGCCTTCGGAAAGTGAACTCCAGACCAGAACTCTGACATTCCGCGGCGGTGCCGGAATCCCGCGTGACTGTTCGAATGCTGGCGATTCTGCCTGGCAGGCAGTTCGGGCGGTGATGTGCCTCGCCGAACGCTCCCGTCGACCCCTACGTTCGTTAAATTCGAATCAGCGCCTGTGGAAACAATGTTCAACAGCGACACAGGGCCGCGCGGGTTCTGATCTGCCGCCGTCATTCCGGATCATTCCCGATCGAATCCGTCGTCCGGTCGCGCAGACTTGCTGGCCTTCAGTTTTTCTCGGACGACCGGAATCTCGTCGGCGACGTCCCTGGGCGACGGCTGCACCCAGTCGGGGAAGTGGTATCCCAGCCCGTGTTCACACAGCTTTGCCGTCGTGACGGTTCCGTCTTTGATGTCGAACAGTTCCGGATAGCGTTTCGCCCAGCGGGCGCTCGGTCCGGGACAATACTGCCGGGCATTTCCTTCGACGGCGGCGACTCCGGGAATATGTGCGGCCAGACTGCACGAATGCAGGAACGAAGCGCCGGGACACGTCAGATCCTGCACGCAGAGATACATGCCGAACTTCTGAGCCGCAGCGGCCGCCAGCAGCGATTCCGTCTGACCCTTGCAGGCTTTCAATGCGACTCCCGAATAACCCAGGTCGCGACAGTCGGTCAGCGCTTCGTAGTCGACCAGCGCTTCATCGATCACGACGGGCTTCAGCTTCGCCACATCGTGCATCCTGATCGCGGACGCGGCTTTCAGGTCGCGACTGGTTGGCTGTTCGATGTATTGGATCCGTTCAAACGCGGCGGGTGACTTCTTCTGCAATTGCTTCAGAAAATCGACGACGTACTGCGCCGAATCACATTTTTCATTGAAATCACAGCTATACGCCCACGACTGGCAGCCCCGAGCGGCCTGAGCCGCCGCGGCCACGCGTTCGACGGACAATACGCGGTCCAGATCCCACTTCAGATCATCACCCGCGAGCTTGATTTTCAGATGAGTCAGCCCGTCGGCGGCGATCCATTCACCCAGCGTGACCGGCAGCCCGTCGTTTGGACGGCTGCTGACGTCAGCATCGGTCAGCGGATCAAGTGCTCCTACCAGATGATACAGCGGCAGCACGGCAGTCGGCTGACGCAGCGTGTATTGATCCAGATATTCGCCCTTGAACTGGTCATCCAGAAAGTGGCTCAGGTCGACGTTGCAGAATCGTGAAGTCAGCAGGTCAAAGCTGTTGGCCCGATGAACGCGTCCAAAGGCGTCATGCAGCGCTGCGTCGATCGGACTGGTGGCCACAAGCTGGGCCAGTGGAGGCACCGGTTCGGCGATATCGCAGGCCGACGAAACCTTCCGTGCCAGATGATAGAACTCGGCCGCGACGTTGTACTGGATTTCGACCGGATGTCCGTATTCGGGGTAGCTGGCGAACAATTCGCCGCCGCGTTCGGCATAGGCTTTCACGGCTCGTTCCGTATCCGCGGAATCAACGTCTGTCGCAGGCCAGGCCCAGACGTTTCCCACAGGCATGCTGCCGTATCCGCTGGCGGAATGGCCGTCGCGAGTCTCCACGGTCACGACGGCGTTGATCAGGCTGGTTTGGTCGACAATGCGTCCGCCGAATTTCAGCGGAGTTCGAAATTCCACCGGTTCGAACGACACTTCCACATTCAATATGCGAATGTCGGAAGCCTTCACCTTCCCCATCTGTCCGGGTCCTCAAACGTCTCGAAGTAGAAACTCGAAGTGATCCAGGCCGCGGTCGCTGACTTGCATAATTCTTCACTCCGCAGGCCGACATCCTGTCATTCAAAGGTCATTCAAACCCGCTCACAGCCTCGTCATGAACCAGCGATGTTCGTCAATTCGCAGTACCTGAATTCACCGAACGCCGCAGGTTACGACGGATCGTATGATAGATTCCGCCACGGTACTGAGGCCCGCCGCAAACTGAGAATATTATCGGTTTGGGAAATTTCTGGAAGCTCTTCGAATCGCCGGAACTGCTCCCCGATACGGAAATTCTGATTCCCGCAGACGTCGCGAAGCAACGGTTCAAACGTCGCGGCGTTCGGCAGATCTGACTGATTGCCGAAGGCCATCGGCAGCTTCTGTGCGTAGACGGACACGAACGGCGCCCCGGCAGGAACCGTCGACGGGGCCGGAATGTCCGCCAGCCAGACTCGCAGCAATGCGTCGTCGGTGGCGTCGCCATCCGTCGGTTCCAGCCGAATCGTCTGAGCCAGTCCCCGCGGAGGTCTGGTCAGGGCGAGCATTTGATTCGATCGTTCAGCCGTCACAACAACGTCCCGCGCGGCGTACAGGACCATTCTGCAGATTGCTCCCCCGGACCAAACTCTGCCGACCGACGCCTGTGCCGTCTTGTGGTCGTCGTGCTTCGGAGGCAACAGGTCGAACGCCCGCAACTGAGCGTCGATCGTGTTCCAGTCCGGCGACCGACAGAATTCCGGAATCTCGTGCGACGCCGTGATGCGGGGATTCACTTCGATAAAAAATGCGCGGCTGTTTCGCACGACAAAGTCCACGCCGAAACAACCCTGAACCGCAAACGATTTCGCAATTTCGTCGCCGCACCGCATGATCTGAACGTGCAGGTCATCATCGGGATTCAGCGGACCAAAGTTCCCGCAGAATTGAAAGCCCGTCGCGCCAAAGGCAGATTCGCCCGCCAGTTGCAGGCACGTCCCGACCAGACTTGTTCCCGCGTCGGTCGCCCAAAACATCGCCGATATCGGAATCCCTTCGACGAACTGCTGAAGATAACAGTCGCTGGTCCCGGTCGGCCGCTTCCGGTTTGGTTGCGGCGAATCGCCGAGTCGCCGGATTCCGATTCCGCCGGCGCCGCGCAGAGGCTTGATGAGCCATTCATCGGCCTGCAGTCCGGCGCCAAATTCTCCGGCCGTGCGGACCGCGGGAACATCGCAACCGGCTTCTGTCAGCACGCGGCACAATTCCAGCGGATTCCGAACGCGACGCAGACTTTCCGCGTCAGGGCCGGCGACAGGACGAGCAGCAGCGATTTCCGCAAGCAGGTCCGGGTGATTCTCCAGTCCGCCGCTCCAGATCATCGGTAACCGACGGTCGAACCCGGTCAACACGCGAGGCAGGTCGGCAAAGTCGTCGATCCGGCAGTGCCGCAGCCGAAATCCCTGATCGGTTCCGGCCGCGGGAAGATCAGCGTCTCCAAACAGATCAACACAGACCGGGTCGAAGCCGGCTGCCAGCGCGGATTCCGCAAGACTGCGAACACTGGCACCTGCCAGGATGATGCTAGCCATCGGCACCGACCCGCTTCCCGCCAGCGCGACGTTGACGGGCGATACTGCCGCCGCACCACCGAACTCGTGAGCTGCCCTGCCGGCTCCGTGCCCGAACTCCGGGAACGCCGATCCGGATTGTGGAAGGAATCCGTGTCGTGGTCAGTCGGTCGGTTGAACAGCAGAGCGAAAATCGCGATCCTCTGCGGTCTTCGACAGCGATGCACCGGGCCGAATTCCGGCCGGACGGCATTCCTGTTTGTTCACGGGCAACTGTCATCACGGCGCTCGCCCGATTCACGGCCATGTCAGCGGACACTCTGCCGCGCGACCGAACTGTCTTTTCTGAAGGAAACTCGAATGTCCATGTACGTTGGTGAATCTCTCGTCGGCGAAGGTAATGAAGTCGCGCACATCGATCTGCTGATCGGCGACAAGAATGGTCCTGTGGGTCATGCATTTGCAAATGCTCTCGCCGGGCAGAAAATGGGGCACAGCAATCTGCTGGCCGTGATGGAACCAAACGTCGCCGTCAAACCGTCCACGGTGATGATCACCAAGGTCACGATCAAAGGCGCACGACAGGCCGTTCAGATGTTCGGCCCCGCGCAGAAAGCCGTGGCGGACGCCGTTTCCGATTGCGTGAAGTCCGGTGTCATCCCGAAGGACCAGTGCGACAATCTGTGCATCGTCTGCGGTGTGTTCATTCACTGGCAGGCTGAAGATGACAAGAAAATCTACGAATACAACTACCAGGCCACGAAGGAGTCGATTGAACGAGCGATGAAGAACGAGCCATCGGCGGATCAGATGCTCGCCAAGCGAGACACCGCAGCGCATCCGTTCTATCAGGGCTGACCAGCCTGAGTTCGCAAGTGTCTTCCCGAAGCCCGGCCGATCACCGAATCGCCGGGCTCTTTTTTTTTGAAGGCGGCTGAATGACGATTCCCCGAGTCACCGAACCGGAAGTCATGGACACCGCGGAGGAAGCCGCAGCCTATGATTCGATGGACCATGCCGCGGTGAACCAGTGTTTCGTGGATGACTTCCTGAAATTCCTGCAGCATCGCGCTCCCGCACTTCGCAAGACGTCGCCGACCGTTCTGGATCTTGGAACCGGCACCGCTCTGATCCCGATTCAGCTGCGGCGCGACTGGCCGGACTGCGGTCCGATCGCTGCCTGCGATCTTTCGACGGAAATGCTGAAGCTGGCCCAGCGCAATATTGAGTCAGCGAACAGCTCCGGGCAAGTTCTGCCGCTGTTCTTCGACGCCAAGCAGATGCCCGTCCGTGATCATTCGTGCGACGTCGTGATCTCCAACAGCATCGTTCACCACATCCCGGAACCGGCTCTGGTCTTCCGCGAAATTGCCCGCGTTGCCAAAGGCGGCGCGGCCATCTTTATTCGCGACCTGATGAGGCCGGAAACTTCGTCCGCCGTCGACCATCTGGTGGCGACTCATGCCGGCAGCGAAAACGCATTTCAGCAGCGCATGTTTCGCGAATCACTTCACGCGGCACTGACGGTCGACGAGGTTCGGGAGCTTCTGGCTGGTGCGGGTTTCAACTCCGCGTGGGTCTGTGCCACAACCGACCGCCACTGGACGATCTCCGGAATCGTCGAATCCTAAAGACCGGTCAGACGTACATGTGAATTTCCAGCACCCCGTCGCAGAAGTTGCAGGCGACCGGTCGTGACACATACTTCCGGGCACATCGCAGCTCACGATGGCAATGTGGACAGTCCAGAAACAGATACGCAGCGGACTGCAGTTCCTCAGCGGTCACATGAAAGTCGCGGTGACAGTCACCGCACTTAACCTCGTGTCCCAGTTGATGCTTGCTGATCCTCTGTTCGCACGAACATTTCGGACACGGAACAAAATATCCCTCCACGGCCGCGCGCTTCGCGCCGTCAGCATTCTCTGCCGTCGACACCGACGACGGCTCAGCGGCCGGAGGAAGCTGGATTTCGTTGACGTGAATCAGCGTGTTCAGCTTCGTGACCTGCATGATCTCCACGACCTCCTCGGGAGCGTTCACGAGATGCAGATCGGCTCCGCCTCGTTTCACCAGAGTCAGCACGCCCAGCACGGCGCTTGGCAGGTACTTTGTTTTCAGCAGATCGATGATCAGCACGCGACAGTCATTGTCGAACAGGAACTGGTTCAGTTCGGCTCGCAGTTCGTCCGTCCGATCCGCCGCTTCAACAATCGACGAATCAAACTCGATGACGCTGCGCTGGCCTGCCTCGCGAATTCGAAAGAACGGATTCTGCCGCGATTCGTCCATGGTCACATTCACTCCGGGACAACGGTATCTGGCACTGCACGACTGCCGTAAATTACCGAACAGAACTACCGGCCGCCTCCGGAAGACCGGCCGGTGATTCGGTTTTCTGCTTTTCCAGAAATTGCGCGAACTCCCGGCAATCCGCCGCGTCCTATCCACGGACACCGCGTTTCAGCCGTCGGCCCGGAACGCGTGCCGTCAAGAATCATTGTCAACAGCGAAAGCCATAGGTCGTGCATTCCCGGACCCGAAATCCCAAAAACCGCCACGGCAACTTCGACACCATGCGAAACGAAGGGCATTCCTTCGATCACATCGGTCGCCGGGGCGACCGGATTGCGCGATCGGGTGAGTCTGCCCGCTGGCCGCAGTTCGGCGGCCTGATACAGAACCACGACTTTTGACTTCCGGCATTCACTGCCACGGCAGCGCCACGCCCGGAGTCACCAATACTCCGGGCTTTTTTTGTGCGCGGACAGAATCGCACGGGTCGGTAGCTGAGACGGTTTAGCGGCGGTCTGAAGAACCGCAGACGAGGATTCGAGCGCCTCTCGACCCACTTTCCGCATGTCCATTTCCCCAACGGGTGAGAACGTGCCCAAAGGGTGGATGAAGGGGCACAACATCGCCGACGGTCAAGTGACCAGTGAAGCCTCATAAGCTTCGACAGTCAGGTGCAAGTCCTGAGTCGGCCATTTTCGACAACGAGATCTCAAGGGCGCGGTCGTCTACAGGAAGGACACACGGGCTTTCACCTCGTGGACGCCGGTTCGAATCCAGTTCGCGTCACTCATTCTGTTCATCAACTCATGATGGCCTGTTAGTGAAATTGGATATCACGAGACGCTTCGAACGTCTTATTCCAGGTTCGAATCCTGGGCGGGCTGCTCAGTGCAACCACGATTTACTATTCCCAGTTCCCTGTTGACTACCTCCACACCGATGTGCTCCTGGGAGAGCAGCGAGCTTCCAAACCTCGCGGAAGGCGTTCGAATCGTCTCGTCGCTGCTTCTCAACGACAGCCCGGTCGTTCAACGGAAGGACGTCGCTCTGATAAGGCGGAAACGAAGGTTCGACTCCTTCCCGGGCTATTCAATGACATTGACGGAAACAACTCCAATGCCCACACGACTCAAACGCACGGCCCCTCGAATACCAATTCACGGGCTTGTGGCAGACAGGAATGCACCCGGCTTTTAACCGGCGCATATGAGAGTTCGAATCTCTCCGGGCCCACTGACTTTCGGGAAGTGTTGTCGATGGTTCGACAGCCGTTCTTATAAAGCGGTCCACGAGGTTCGATTCCGCGGCTTCCCATCTTGCATGAAGACAAACTCATCAACCGTCGATGGCAGAGCGGCGATGCACCCGGCTCTTAACCGGACCAACGGGGGTTCGAATCCCTCTCGGCGGATTTGGAAATCAGTTTTGGCACTGTCGTCTAACGGCAAGATTCCTGTTTTGTACTCAGGAGATGCGGGTTCAATTCCTGTCGGTGCCTCTTTGTGAATTCAACAGAGCGATGACATTTCGCAGCCGTCGTTCAATGGCAGGACGTCACGTTGCCAACGTGAGGACGCCGGTTCGATTCCGGTCGGCTGCATTTGGATGTTTTGAAATTCCGGCGTTGCTTCAGAGTGGGATCTGAACGCGGCTGTAACCCGCGTGCCATCCGGATAAGCGGTTCGATTCCGTACAGCGCCACTTTGTAGATCTGAAATCTGAAATCTCAAATTTGAAATCTCAAATCCATCATTCCGGTGGAGTCTGTGCTGGTACAGGCAGGCGGCTGTTAACCGTTGTGTCGCAGGTTCGATTCCTGCCGCCGGAGCTTTTAAGTCAGGAGGTCATCCGAATGGTGAGGAAGCGGTTTCGAAAACCGCCGCGGCTTGTCCGTTGAGGGTTCAAGTCCCTCGGCCTCCGCTCGTTACACGGACGAAGTGTTATGGCAGCACGCCGGTCTTCCACACCGGAAGCGGGAGTTCAACTCTCCCTGTCCGTATTTGCCGCTGCTCGCGGCGCCAACCACACATTGCCTCATGGTGTAACGGCAGCACCGCAGTCTCTGAAACTGTGTGATCAGGTTCGAATCCTGGTGAGGCATCTTTGGAATGAGGAAGGTTCAAGGCAGAAGCGTCAACAGCGTCTGCTCTGTCTCTCAACCCTCAACCCTCAACTCTCAACTCTTTCGGAAGTCATCCGGCTGGATGAGGACGCAGTCTTGAAAACTGTTGCGTCGGCAACGGCGTTGTGGGTTCGAGTCCCACGGCTTCCGCATGATCCGGTCCCGTAGCATAGCGGCAAATGCATCTGTCCTACACACAGACAATCGTTGGTTCGAGTCCAACCGGGATCAATCAAGACACGCAGCACCGTAGCCCAATGGCAGAGGCGGTCGTTTCAAACACGGCGCAGTGTGAGTTCGACTCTCACCGGTGCTATGGAGACATTTAATAAACGCCCTCGCAGAGCAGCCAGGAGTGCTCGCCACCCTGTCACGGTGGAGATCACCGGTTCAAATCCGGTCGGGGGTGCTTTTTGGCACCGTAGCCCAATTTGGCAGAGGCACTCGGCTTAGACCCGAGACGTTGAGAGTTCGAATCTCTCCGGTGCTATTTGTGAGTTTATCCATGCGGACGAGCCGGTGCTCAGTTGGCTTTCATAAGGCCGACCTGACGGGATCAACACCCGTGTCCGCGATTCTGTTCGTTCGAGACTTGTAGGCTGAGATTTGAGTGTTCCAACAAGGGGCCGCCGGAAGGTCGGACTTTTCCTTTGCAAGGAAGATGGTGGGGAGCGTTACCCCGTGGCTCCATTTGCGTTTGTGTAATTTGTGTTTCGGAGGATAGCCGGATACGGCTTGCCGGGCCGGTTTGCTAAACCGTGCGGCGTTCGCGTCGTGAGGGTTCGAATCCCTTGTCCTCCGCTGTGGCCGGGTCCGGTGCTGGTTTCCGGAGGCAGTTTGTGAAGCTGTTTGTCGGCGGTTCGATTCCGCTCGGTCACCCTCATTGTTTGTTGTCCTCGGAGTGTGCAGGATTTGCACGCGACTCTGCGAAGGTCGAAGACCAGGTTCGATTCCTGGCGAGGACATTCGGTTTAACCGCGACCCCTGGGGGAGCGCTCTGGTATGACGGTTGCGAAGTCCGGCACTGGAAGTCGATTTCATTCAGCGATGGCTTTGTTGGTCGCAGTGCCGTCTGTCGGCGCAGCGCTCGCCAGGGCTCGCGGTTAAACGATGGAAACACGGAGTATCAATGAAAGCTTGATGCTGTCAGGGCCAGCGGCGCGCCGGACTTCTCGTTCAGAGATCAGCCGCACGTGTCCCGAACATGGGTTCTGAACCGGATGGCATCGAAGTGGTAGCCCAATTGGGTAGGGCATCAGGTTGCTCACCTGAAGGTTGCGGGTTCGAATCCCGTCCACAGCTCCCGTTCGGCTGAAAACCGAACCAACACGAACGCGACTGCGTTCACCAAAGGCCCGAGGAAGACGAACGATTGTCTGATCTGCGGGTGATGACGTTGCGTCGATCGTTTTGGATTCACGGCAAGTCCGTGAACCCCACGGCGGCGACAATGTCCATCACCGCAGCATGTACGGCTCGCCCTGCAGTTCACGGATACCGCGTTCCGAACGTGTGGTTGACTTCGATGGAATCAGATCCTGATGGCCTGCGGCAACGCGGCTTTCGGTGAGATGACGAGATCGACCGACGCCGCACGTTTCGGTTCGCTCAAGGGATACTCCGCGAGTCACCATGTGATCGGCAGTTGTGTCGTCTTCCGACGGCTGTTTTCTGCGTTCCGGCGATCCGGATCGTTTACCCCGTGGTCGCAGACCAGGCCGGCTTGAGACTACGTACACGACAGACCACGTGGTCTGCGATCACGGGACAAGCGAAGAAGAAAGGCAAGTCCATGTACCCATTCAACCGAATCCGAATCCGCAGCTATGAAGTCGGCCTGGTCTTCCATGAAGACGAGTTCCGGGGTCTGCTGCACGAAGGTGGTCACCGGCGATTCGATCCGCTGTACAAGCTGCGTGTAGACGTCGTGTCGAAGCGTGATCCGTGGCTGCAGCACGACAAACTGGACGTCATCGTCAAGTCGGGATCGCTCGACGGTCACGCGATTGTTGTTGACCTGAAGGACCACCAGCGAGGACTGGTGTGGATTGAAGGTCGCTTCAGCCACGTGTTGCCGGCGGGACTGTACGCATACTGGACCGGAGTGAAGGACGTGAAGATCGACATCGTTGATGCTCGATCGGTGCGTTTCGAACACCCGGATCTGCGAGTCATCACGGCGTCGCCAATGGTGTCGCGCGTGCTCGATGTCTGCACAATCAACCGGCAGAACGTGGGAGTCCTGTTCATCGACGGCAAGTACGTCGATACGCTGGCTCCAGGTCTGTATGCGTACTGGAAGGGAACCGGTGACGCGAAGATCGCGGAAATCGACATGCGTGAAACGATGGTCGACGTCAGCGGTCAGGAAATCATGACGCTGGACAAGGTGTCTCTGCGCATGAACGCGGCCGTGACGTACCGTGTCGTTGATGCGGTGAAAGCCGTGTCGTCAACCGACGACGTTCGTCAGGCGCTGTACCGCGAGGTGCAGCTGGCTCTGCGAGCGGTCGTGGGAACTCGTGAACTGGATGCGTTCCTGACAGAAAAGGAAGCTGTTGCGAATGACATCGAGGAACTCGTGAAGGGGCGCGCAAGTGACCTGGGTCTGGATATTGCTTCGGTCGGAATCCGGGATGTGATTCTGCCGGGCGAAATGAAGGATCTGATGAACCGGGTGACGGAGGCGAAGAAGGCGGCCGAAGCCAACCTCATCTCACGTCGCGAAGAAACGGCTGCGATGCGAAGCCAGGCGAACACCGCGAAGGTGCTGGCTGACAACCCGACGTTGATGCGTCTTCGGGAACTGGAAGTTCTGGAAAAGATCGCATCGAGCGGCAAGATGAACATCGTGCTCGGCGAAAAAGGACTGGCCGACCGCGTTGTGAACCTGCTGTGAACCAGCCGGTTTTGAACTGCAGACATCTGCAGGCTTCGAAACCGGCTTTTCTTATGCGCTGACGGCCGGCTCGGGTACCCGGCGATTTCGCGCCATCAGGCCCGAAACGCCGACACGTGCACTTTCCACACTGGTGTGTCGGCCCGTTTCGCCTGAAACGCATTTGGATCAACACCCCCATTTACTCGATGAGCCGCGAGCTACGAGCGCGCTTCCCGGCTCACGCCCTGGCGGCGTTTCCGAGCCGTAGCGGCGACCCGGCTGCATTTTTTCCGTTTTTTTCTGAAAGGATCCGGAAGCTCGCGCATTTCAGATTGTGGGCCGGATTTGGCGACGCCGCCACGTGCGCAGCAGGATACCGCGTGGCATTCAGCGTCCCGACGCTGCGTTCACCTGAAACGACATCAAGAGTCTGCACCCCCGGCATCAGGTCATTCACACCCGACTCGCCCGCCGCCAGGCGGCATTACGTTCGGGTTCCTGTCGTGTCCAGAATTGAGGGACGAACCGATGTTCCTGTCTGCGTGGCTGTGCCGAGTGCGTTCCGTGCTGTTCGACCGAGTCCGTGCTGACGGGAGGTCTTCCGCGGCCTGCAAACGTCGTCGGCAGAGACTCTTCTCATCCGTGCCTTCGGAATCGCTGGAAGAGCGCCTGCTGCTCAGCGGCGACGGCCTGACAGATCTCGGGCTGTTTGTTGTGCCCGGCAGTCCCGACGAACAGGTCACGCTGAACTTCGAACTGTCCGACCGCAACGGCGCGTTTCGCAGTGAACTGGGACTGTTCATCGCCGACGACGATTCCGGAGCCGTCGACGGCGTCGATCCCGACCGCAACAAGTACGCTCGCGAGGCCCTGCAGGACGACAGCCATACCTTGCTGTTCGACCGATTCGATGCGATCGGCGAAACCGAATCGCTGACGGTCCCCGGCGGTTCTCACGTCGCCTTCTATCTGATTCAGAACAGCGACTCGCGGCGGTTCCTGCGAAACAACCCGCAGAACCGACTGAATCGCTCGCCGAAGACGTTCTTTTCCGTCACCGAGGCCAATCCCGATCACTTCGATCATCTGCGGTCGGAAGATCTGGGCTCCGGCACGTGGCAGTTCGGCTGGGAAGACCTGACCTTCGGCGGCGACCGCGATTTCGACGACGTCGTGGTGACGCTGACTGTCGGTGACCTGCCGGGGCCGACAATCCTGACGCCTCCGTCGCCGACGGGAGTCGTCTCGGCGACGTTTACGCTCGACGAACGCATGGCGGCGTATCGCAGTGAATTCGGCATCTTCAAAGTCGATGACGAAACCGGACGCATCGGAAATCTGACGCCCGACGACCGCGGCTACGCGCGAGCCGCGCTGACGTCGGCCTCTCAACTGACGATCTTCGAACGCAACGCTGCCGTCGGTTCTCAGGTCACCGTCGAACTGGAAGCCGACGCCCACTACGGTGTGTACCTGATTCAGAACTCATCGCTCAGCTACTGGCTGCGCCGCAATCCGCAGAACCGGCTGTGCAATTTCCCGAAGGCGTTCTTCGGATTCGTGGACGCCAATCCGGACAACTTTGACCACACGCGCTGGGACGAGAACACGATCTTCTGGGAAGACCTGACTCGCGGCGGAGACCGGGACTTCGACGACCTGGTGATTTCGTTCGAATTCGGAACGTCGACGAACCAACCTCCCGCACTGAACGCAGTCGCCGATCAGACTGTCGACGAAGATTCCACCGCTTCCGTTCAGCTCACGGCGAGCGATCCTGATTCTGACCCGGCGGACCTGATGTTCTCGCTGGTCAGCGGTCCGGCAACCGCGACGGTCAACCAGACGACCGGGCTGTTCGAATGGACTCCATTGGAAGCCGACGGCCCCGGAACGTTTCCGGTCACTGTGCGAGTCGAAGACGAAACCGGACTGTTCGACGAGCTGACGTTCTCCGTAATCGTCAACGAAGTGAATCAGCCTCCCGTGCTGGCTCCGATCGGCAATCGAACGGTCGACGAGGAACAAACGCTGACGTTCACGGCATCGGCCACGGACAGCGACCTGCCGCCGAACACGCTGACGTTCAGTCTCACTAACGCGCCGGCCGGTGCGTCGATCGATCCGCAGACGGGCGAATTCTCGTGGATGCCGTCCGAATCTGACGGTCCCGGAACATTCGACGTGACGGTCAACGTTCACGACGGAGTCGGCGGCAGCGATTCCGAAACGATCACGATCTCCGTCAACGAAGTGAACCAGGCTCCGGTGCTGGATCCGGTGGACGATCGTACTGTTCCGGAAAACGGCGTCGTGGCGATTCTGATTCCGGCCACCGACAACGACCTTCCGGCGAACACGCTGACCTGGTCGCTGATCGGCACCGTTCCGGCCGGAGTCAACATCGACGGCGCGACGGGGCAGTTCAACTGGACTCCGTCGGAAGCTCAGGGGCCAGGCAGCTACCCGATTACGGTTCAGGTCGACGACGGAGCCGGCGGCAGCGATCAGGTTGCGTTCACGATCACGGTGGAAGAAGTCAATGAAGCGCCGGTACTCGATCCAATCGGCAACCGGACGGCGGACGTCGACGTCGAACTGACGTTCACGGCGACGGCATCTGATCCGGACATTCCGCCGAATGCGCTGACGTTTTCGCTCGACGCAGGTGCTCCGGCGGGCGCGACGATTGATCCGGTCACCGGCGTCTTTCGCTGGACGCCGACAACCGCATTCAGCGGACAGGACGTGCCAGTCACCGTGCGAGTCACCGACGACGGCAATCCGTCGCTGGATGACTTCGAAACGATCATCATTGCAGTCGACCGCTGCGTTTTCGACGACAATCTGACGGGCTGGACGGTGACGGAATCCGGTGGTTCTGCTACCGGTCGCGGAGGTGTTGTCGCTCAGGACTGCACCGCCGTGCTAACCGAAGGTGATTCCTTTTTTGTCCAGATTCAGACCACGTTCGACATCGTCACGACCGATTCTCAACTGTTGCTCAGCTTCAGCGGCCTGACGTTCGACACGACCGATCCGGCGTTCGTCAACGATGCATTCGAACTGGCTCTGCTGGATCAGAACGGAGTCTCGCTGGTCAGCACGACAGCTCCCGGTCGCGATGTCTTTTTCAACGTGACCGAAGAACTCTCGCCGGAAACCGCCGCCGGAGTCACGTTCGACGGTGCGACCGTGACCGTGAACCTGTCTGCCGTGCCGATCGGTTCGACGGCCACGCTGGTGGCTCGGCTGGTCAACAACGACAGCGACACGACGACATCTGTGACTCTGACGGACATGCAGATCACTCCCGGCGCGGCTCCGCTGTTGGTTGCTCCAGAGCCGTCGGGTGGTTCGAGTCAGCAGGGCTCCGCGCCGCAATCCGGTGCGAACAGTTCGGGCACCGCCGCGGTTCCGCCTGGAATCGTCACCGGTTTGTCCGCTGGCACACGGAATCCGGCCGTCAGCACTCCGTCGAACGGCACAGCGTCGTCGAACGGCATTGCGTTCACCGATTCGCCATTACAGGCCGGGGCTGCCGGAGTTCAGTCGCCGACATTCGATTCCCGCGGCACGGAGTTCTGGATCGGGTTCATGGACAACCTGCTGGAAAGCGGCAACGTGCCGAAGAAGCAGTTGTTCGTCACCGGTGACGTCGCCACGACGGGATTCGTGGAGATTCCGGGGCTGATCGACCCGAGCACGTCGGTTCCATTCCGAGCGGACTTTGTTGTGAATCCCGGCGAGGTGACGACGGTCGACCTGCCGAGTCTCGACAGCCGCGAGGATTCGTTCGACACCCAAACAGACTTCGACGTTGAAGCGGAACTGATCGCCGAAATCCAGGCGCTCGGTGTGCATGTGGTGACGCAGGATGACGTGACGGTGTACGGCCTGAACCGCGCCGTGAACACGACGGACGCATTCCTTGCCCTGCCCGTCGACGCGCTGGGAACCGAGTACATCAACCTGGGCTACAACAACGGCTCGCGACTGATCTCCAGCACTCCGAATACCGAATTTCTGGTGGTCGCCACCGAAGATGACACTGTCGTCACGATCGTGCCGGGAGAAGGATCGTTCAGCGTCGAATCGAACCTTGCCGCGATCGTCCGTCCATCTGGGACCAGCGGCCTTGGCTACACGCGGAACAACGGTACCGACATTGGAACTCTGCTGCTGGACCAGTCCGGCACACACACGATCACGGTTGACGCGTTGCTGGAGGGTTACGCCGGCACGTATACGTTCGAACTGCTCGATTTCGCCACCGCCGCGACGCCGATCAATTTCGGCGAAACCGTCACCACGACGCTTCCGACCGGTCGCGAAGCCCGCGTGTTTTCGTTCGGCGCCACTACCGGCCAGCGGATCTACTACGACGCAATCAGTCCCGGCGGCCCCACCACGACAGTCCGCCTGGTTTCGCCCAGCGGCGTCATCACAGCCCTCAACACAAACAACGATTTTCCCAACCCGCTCCAGACCACAACGACGCTTGCTCCGGAAACCGGTACCTACTACGTGCTTGTCGTTGGCGAAGGGGATGCCGCTTACGACTTCTCGTTCCGGATGCTTGACCTGGAGACTGCCCCGCTGCTGCCGTTCGGCACGGAAGTGACCGGCACGATGCCGCTCGGCCGTGAGACGGATGTCTTCCGTTACAACGGCACCGCCGGCCAGCGAATCATCTACGACGGATTCGACCCAAACGGGAGCCTCGTGACGCTCGATTTGTGGGATCCGGGCATCACGCTGCTGTCGCGAACGAACGCGTTCGCCGATCTGGATCCCCGGACTCTGCCGGAAGACGGCGAATACTTCGTGACTCTGGCGAGCGGCACATTCGGTCCGCAGGCGAGCTACGGTTTCCGCATGTTCGACGTCGCCGATCTGCCCGTCCTGCCGCTCGGCACCAGCGTCACGGGAACGTTCGGAGACGGCCGGGCTGAATTCTTCCGTCTGCCTGCCGGGCCGGCTCAGGCCGCTGCATTCAGCAATATCACCGTCACTGGCCGAATCCAGATCGATGTGTTTGATCCGTCGAACCGCAGAGTCGCAACCTTCTCGAACGGTGCCTTCGACGCGCGACTGGCACAGGAAGGCGATTACGTCGTTCGCTTGCGCGGGGTCGGAATTCTGGACAGCGGCACGTTCGACTTCCAGGTCGACCTGACCGATGACGCGCTCGTCGCCAAATCCGGACTGAACACCGAAACAACGCTCACAATCAATGCTGGTGAAACCGCGACGTATGACTTCACGGCACCGGCCGGAACACCGGTCATCCTCGATGCCCGCGATACCGTCAATGAGAACCTGCGAGTTCGCATTTTCGATCCGGACGGTGTGCTGGTTGTCGGTGGAGTTTTCGGTCTTAACGAACTCACCGATTCAGGTCCGTTCTTCCTTGAAAAATCCGGCACGTACACGCTCTCGGTCGTGGGTGACACCGCTTCGGCCGCCGGCAGCTACACGTTCCAGATCCTCGACCTGCAATCCGGTTCGACGCCGATCAGCTTCGACACGATCGTCTCCGGCACGCTTCCGACCGGTCGCGAAGCCGTTGCGTTCTCTTTCGACGGCACGGCCAATCAACTGGTCGCATACGACGGAATTGCCCCCGGTACGACCACGATCGCCACGTACGACGAAAACCTGAATCGCGTTGACGGCGTCTTCGGCAGCCTTGCTGAACGGGACGGCGGCAACAACCTGATCCGGACCGGAAAACACTACGTCGTACTGCAGGGCGTGCAGAACACTGCCGCCGACTTCGCGTTCCGCATTCAGGACGTCAGCGCCGCCCCCGTCATCAGTCTCGGCGAAGTGATCTCCGGAACGATTACTCCCGCGCGCACCGAACAGCACTTTCAGATCGACCTGACCGCGGGGCAGAGGCTCCTGGTGGACGGGCTCGACGACGACACAGAACGCGTGCTGCTGCAAATCACCGACCCCGGCCGCTTCACGTTTTACAGTGGCACCGCCGATCAGAACGGCGACTCATCAACCACGTTCCTGCTGACGGTTCCCCGCACCGCTCGCTATGTGGTCTCCGTGCAGGGCGACACCACCATTGATCCCGCGGACTTTTCGTTCCGCATTCTCGATCTGGACAACGCGCCGCTGCTGACGTTCGACACGGACATCGACATCACGCTCAACCCTGGCCGGCAGGCGCAGTTCTTCCGCATCGACGCTGACACCGCCGCCAGCATCGACTTCGACAACATCACCGAAACCGGTATCGGCGGGTTCTTCTGGCACCTGTTCGACCCCGCCGGACGCAATCTCGGCGGTGACAACAACGGCCGCGACTTTACCGGACGCACATGGATCGAAGGCACCTACCTTCTGGGAATCGTCGGTCGCGTGAACACACCGATCGATTTCACGTTCCGAGCCACGCGAACGCCGGACACGCCCGTCACGCCGACCGGCTTCAATTCGCTCGAAACCATCACCGTGCCGATCAACGGCCGAGGAACGTACACCTTTGACAGTCCCGCCGGACGGCTCGTGTACCTGAACGTTGTCGACAGCCAGTTCCGCATACCGGAACACACCGTCACGCTGGATGCCGGCGAAACGTATCTGATTCGCGATCAGCTCAACAACTTCGGCGCCGTGGCCGACCTGACCGGCACGATCATCACCGGCGACAAACCATTCGCGCTGTTCGGCGGCAGCCGCGCGGCATTCGTGCCCACGAACTTCTTCGCGGCCGATCACCTGGTCGAACAGATGACGCCCACCAGCACGTGGGGCCGGCGGTTCGTCACGTTCCCGCTGGCCACGGGCACGACTGTCGGCGATCGCTACCGCTTTCTTGCGCAGGCGGACGGCACCGAAGTCTTCGTCGACGGCACACTCGTCGCCACGCTCAATCGTGGACAATTCCACGAAATGGTCCTCGTCGACGCCGCGGAGGTTACGTCGAACAACCCGATCCTGGTCGCGCAGTACGCTCAGTCGCAGGAGTTCTACCGGAACCAGCCCGGCGGTGATCCGAACTTCCTGGGCGATCCGTTCATGATGCTGGTACCGCCGTTCGAACAGTTCCTGGCCAATTACACGGTGGCGACTCCGGCGGAAGACGCGATTCCCGAAGGCGAACGTTTCGATCGCAATTTCCTGAACATTGTCGCACCGGCTGACGCGGTCGGATTGATCGAAGTCAACGGAACGCCGGTCGACGCGAGCGACTACACCGCCATCGGAACCAGCGGCTTCTTCGGAGTCCAGGTGCCAATTGATCTCGGTTCGTACGAAGTCGCCGGGCCGCAGCCGTTCGGTTTGTTCGTGTACGGCTTCGGCAGCTTCGATTCGTACGGCTATGTCGGCGGCCAGTCGCTGAGCGAAGTGGCAACCGTCAGCGCCGTCACGCTGGTTCCGGAAACCGTCAGCCTGCCGATCAACACGCTGCAGGATTTCACCGCCACCGTCACCGATAGCGACGGCAATTCTGTGGAAGGCGTGCGAGTGGACTTTTCGGTTGCCGGAGCCAACCCGCAGACCGGCTTCGCGTTCACGGACTCCGCTGGAGTCGCCGTGTTCACGTACACCGGAACGATCGAAGGCCGCGATGTCGTGTCCGCTTCTGTCGGAACGATCGTGGATGATTCGATCGTCGACTGGCTCGGCGACGTAGCGCCGCCAACGATCACCATTCTGTCTCCGGCGGCCGGCACGACCGTGCCCGCCGGAACCACGCTGGTTGTCACTGGCATCGCCGCTGCCGACCGGCCGTTCGCGTCGCTGGACTACGTGTCGGTCAACGGAATTCCCGTCGAAAGCTTCGACGCCGCTGGAAACTTCTTCACGCGAGTCTTTGTCGGTCCCGGCGACAACGTGTTCCAATTCGCCGCTCACGATTCCCGCGATCAGACCGCTACCGTCACGCTGATTCTGACCGGCGAACAGATCCCTGACGGCGAAGTCGACTTCTCGCAGTTCTCCGACGTCACGGGCAGCTTCGACGTCGCGTACGCTCAGACGTCGTTCAATGCGGCGACACAGACGCTGTTCGCGGACATCGCCGTTCGCAACACCGGACAGTTCTCAGCCGACGTCCCGCTGCTGGTCGGAATCACCAACATCACCGATCCGCGAGTTCTCGTCCGCAACATCGACGGCACGACCCCCGACGGCATTCCGTTCTACGACTTCACCGGGCTGGTCATGAGCGGATCGCTCGATCCGAACAGCGAAACCGGCTTCCTGTCGGCTGAGTTCTTCAATCCGAACGGCACACAATTCGACTACGACCTGGTCTTCTTCGGCCGCCTGAACGAAGCACCGGCGATCGTATCTCTTCCGACAACGACTGCGATCGTCGACCGAACGTTTGCCTACGACGCCGACGCGACTGATGCGAACAACGACGCGCTGACATTTTCGCTGCTGCAGGCTCCGGCCGCGATGACGATCGACCCGGTCAGCGGTTTCGTTTCGTGGACACCGACCGCCGTCGACCGCGGCTCGCATTCCGTCACGGTCGAAGTCACCGACGGCCGCGGCGGTCGTGCCGAACAGTCATTCGTCTTGACCGTCGTCGACGCGCCGGCCAATCGAGCACCTGCGTTCACGACAACTCCGCCCGTGCTGGCAACGCTGGACACGCAATATGTCTACGACGCCGACGCCATCGATGCCGACGGCGATTCGCTGACATTCTCGCTGGTCGACGGCCCTGCCGGAATGACGGTTGATCCGGCGACGGGACTCGTCACCTGGACACCGACCGCTGCTCAGTTGGCGACCCACTCCGTGACGCTGGAAGTCTCCGACGGCAACGGAGGCACCGCGCGGCAGTCGTTCACCCTCTGCAGCATCGACCCAGCTTCGATTCCCGCCGACGATGCCAACACCGCTCCGGTGATTACATCCACGCCGCCGCTGACGGCGTTGACCGGCCAGCCATTCGAGTACCGAATCTTCGCCCAGGACGCGAACGACGACGCGCTGACATTCAGCCTGAACGCCCCGCCTGCCGGAGCAACCATCACGCCGATAACCGGGCTGCAGGCCGCAACGTTCTCGTTCACTCCTGCAACTGTCGGAACGCAGACAGTCGAAATTCAGGTCGGCGACGGCAACGGTGGAGTCACGATTCAGGCATTCGACATTCAGGTCAGCGATCCGACAGGAAACAACGCCCCGGTCATCAGTTCGAATCCGCGACTCACAATTCCGATCGGCCGCACATGGGCGTATTTCGTTGACGCCTTCGATGTTGACAACGACGCTCTTGTGCTGTCACTAACGACATCGCCTGCCGCGATGACGCTGGACGCAGATGCTCGGCAGTTGCTGTGGATGCCGACCGCCGCCGACATCGGCACGCACGATGTTACCGTATCCGTTGATGACGGGCAGGGTGGCATCGTCACGCAGTCGTTCACACTGGACGTGGTTTCTCAGGAAGCGAATACCGCACCGCAGATCGTCTCAACACCGCAGACGTTCGCGGTCGCCGGCACTGCGTTCGAATACGACCTGCTGGCCTTCGACGCCGACAACGATCCGGTACAGTGGTCGTTGGTCCAGGCACCTGCCGGAGTTTCCATCGATCCGCTCAACGGAACGCTGCGCTGGACGCCAACTCTGAATCAACTCGGGCTGCAGCAATTTGTCGTGCAGGGAACTGACCCGTCGTTCGCGGCCGTGACGCAGGAATTCACGGTTTCCGTAACGTGTCTGAACCTTCCTCCAACGATCGCATCGGCACCGGGAACCGCAGCCGTCACCGATCAGCGCTATGTTTATCCGGTGCGAGCATTCGATCCGGAAGGCGATGTCCTGACGTTCTCGCTGACGACGGCCCCGGCCGGAATGCAGGTTGATCCGCTCACCGGAGTCATCCGCTGGACGCCCGATTCAACGCAAACCGGTTTGGCGAATGTCACCGTCGTCGTCACGGATGCGGCCGGCAATTCGGCTACGCAGAGCTTTGCCGTTAACGTGACTCAGCAGGTCGTGAACCTCGACCCCGTCATTACGTCACGGCCCGGCTTCCGAGCCACCGTTGACGCTCTGTACGAATATCAGGTCGACGCCGAAGACCCGGAAGGCGAAGTTGTCACGTTCAGTCTGCTGACTTCGCCGACAGGAATGACGATCGACGCGAATGGCCTGATTCTGTGGACACCCGCCTCAACGCAGGCGGGTCCGCACATTGTTGAAGTTGCCGTCGACGACGGTCAGGGCGGCCGAGCCATCCAGCGGTTCGCGATTCTCGCGCGAATCAACCAGGCACCGGCAATCACGTCGACCGCACCGGCGACCGTTTCCAGCCACGCAACGTTCCGCTACGACGTCGTCGCCGAGGATCCGGAAGGCGATGCGGTGACGTTCTCGCTGACCACTCGCCGGCCGGCATGACAATCGATCGCTCGGCCGGATTCTGTGGGCGACCACCGCCGCCGACGTTGGCACGCACACCGCGACCGTCGTCGTCACAGACATCTACGGAGCCACCGGGACGCACTCGTTCACGCTCGACGTGACTCCCGACATGACAGCTCCTGTCGTCGACCTGCTGCTGAGCCGCCAATCCGGCGGCCATCAGCTCGGACGTTGTCATTCAGGTCCTGGCAACCGACGACGTTGCCGTCGACCGGACGCGCTGACGATCGACGGAACACCGGTCGTCGTCGATTCGTTCGGTACGGCGTCGTTCCGCTCTGCGACTCCCGGCCTGTTCGACATTGTCGCCACGGCCTTCGACGAAGCCGGCAACGAAACGACCGCTTCGGTCACGCTGCGAGTTATCGATCCCGCGGACACGCTCGGACCGGTCATCGACATCACCGGACCGTCGCCGAATTCTGAAGTCACAACGCTGACCGACATCATCGGTTCGGTGACCGACGACAACCTGGAATTCTTCACGGTGGAATTCGGCCGAGCGGATCTGGTCGACATCAACGACCCGACAGCATTCGATCCGGACTACGTCACGATCGCCACCGGAACAGCCGACGTCACCAACGCGCTGCTCGGCACATTCGACCCGACGCTGCTGATGAATGACTCGTACATCATCCGAGTCTTCGCACAAGACCTCAGCGGCAACGTATCGGCTCAAACGCTGCCAATCAGCATAGACGGGCAACTGAAATTCGGACAGTTCACACTGAATCAGACTGATCTAGCGGTGTCCGTGGCGGGAACTCCAATCGAACTCACGCGAACCTACGACACTCGCCAGTCGGGTGAACAGGGAGATTTTGGATTTGGCTGGAACCTCGCAATTCAAGACGCTCAGATTCGTGAAACGATTCCGGTCAATCCCCTGGAGAAAGATGGGCTGATCCTGGCGGCGACTCCATTCAAAGCCGGAACGCGAGTCTATCTCACCAATCCCGAAGGTAAACGTGTTGGATTCACGTTCGACCCCGAGCCGCAGTTCAGCCTCTTTGGCGGCGGTTCGTTCTCGCCGAGGTTTGTTCCCGATCCCGGTGTGTACGACACACTGGATGTGGGCTCGATCCCGCTGCGTTTGGTGAATGGGGCGTTCTATAGCGGATTCTTCGGCAACCCGTTCAATCCGTCGGCGTACAGACTGACAACGCGTGATGGAGTCGTCTACGAGTACGGTCAGTTCTCCGGACTGCAGAATGTCATTGATCGAAACGGTAACCGGTTGGAGTTCCGCGAAGACGGGATCTTCAGTTCCACGGGTGAATCCGTTCGGTTCGTGCGAGATCCTGCGGGCCGGATCTCGCAGGTCATTGACCCCGCTGGCCGGTCGTTGACTTACGAATACGATGCGAACGGAGACCTGACCCGTTTCACTGATCAGGCCGGCCTGCTCACGCAATATACGTACCTGACGGCCCCGGCGCACTTCATGGAAACGGCGGTCGATCCCAACGGCAACACGGTTTTCGAGCTGCAATACGACGCCGACGGACGGTTGACGAGAAGCACAGACGCCGGCGGTGCGACGATTCAGAACACGTACAATCCGGGGCAACTCAGCGAAACGATCACTGACCCGCTCGGCAACGAAATCACCACGCGGTTCGACTCCCGCGGCAACCTGCTTTCATTCACGGACGCCCTCGGTGAATCGGTCTCGTTCACCTACGACGCCAGCGACAACATCATCACGGCCACCGATGGCAACGGAAATGTTGTTACACGCACCATCGACACCCGCGGCAACCTGACCAGCCTCAAGGACCCGCTCGGCAACAGCTTCGTCCTGACCTACGGCGAAGACAACCAGGTGACGTCCATCATGGACTCAGCCGGCAATGTATCTCGCTCCAGATACGACGAAGCCGGCAACCTGATTCAGTACGTCAACGCGGCTGGAGTCGTCAGTTCCTACCAATACGATGCACAGGGCCGTCCGACATCGTACACCGACAACAACGGCAACAGCACGCAGTACGTATACGGCAGCGGACCTCGCCCTGAAGAAGTCATCCACGCCGACGGCACGCGGGAACGCTACGAATACAATTACCTCGGCCAGGTCACCAGAGCAGTCGACGAAAACGGCTTCGCGACACTTTACACGTACGACGCAATCGGACGGCCCACGTCCGTCGAAAACGCTCTTGGTCAAACCACGACCTACACCTACGACGGTCGCTATCTCAGCAGTCGAACGGATGCCCTTGGGCGAATCACCCGGTATGTGTTCGACGAGAAGGGTCGCCGGACTGCGGTAACGGATGCTGCCGGTAACACGACTCAATTCGGATACGACGATAATAACCAGTTGGTTACGGTCACCGACCCGCTCGGCGGCATCACGACGACAGACTACCGCGCTGACGGCGAAGTCGAGTCCGTCGTCGATGCACTCGGAAATACTGTGAGGTATGAATATGACTCGGTCGGAAATGTCACCGCGGTCATCGATCCCAGGGGAAATCGTACTGAGTACCAATATGACGCAATGGGCCGATTGCTGGAGACGATGGATTCTCTCGGCGGTACGACCTCTTACACGTACGATGCGGCCGGCAACCTGCTGACAGCGATGCAGGCAAACGGCGCCACCGTGACTTACGTCTATGACAGCCTCAACCGTCTCGTTTCGGCGACCGATCCGCTGGGCGGTCGCTTTGAATACACATACGACGCCAACGGCAACCTGCGAACGTTCACCGACGCGAACGACCACGTGTCGAACCTGTTCTACGACTCGCGCGATCGAGTGACGCGGATCGTTGATCCCGCTGGCGAGACACTTCACTTCACCTACGATGCGGCCGGTAACATCGAGACCGCAATTGACCCTGCAGATCAAACAACGTCCTATGTGTACGACGCGCTGGACAGGCTGATCAGAGTTACTGATCCGATCGGCAATACGACCGCTTATACGTATGATGCCGTCGGCAATTTGGAATCACTCACTGACCCCACTGCCCGCACAACAACCTATTCTTATGACAGCCTTTATCGCCTGACGGCAGTTACTGACGCGGCGGGCGAACGAACGCAGTTCGGCTATGACGCACTCGGACGGCGAACATCGGTCACCGATGCACTCGACCAGAAGACAACATTCGCTTACGACGCAATCGGCCGTCTGACTACCGAAACCGACCCTCTCGGGCTGTCAACGTCATTTGCTTACGACGCGAACGGTAACCGGATTCGAGTCACGGACCGCAATGATCGAGTGACCGAATTCAACTACGACGCGCTGAATCGTGTCGTCGAGGAACGTTGGCTGGACAATGCGTCGTCTGTGCTTCGACAGGTCACTTTCGTGTACGACGCCGTCGGGAATCTCCTCGCGGCGAGCGACCCCGACAGCGTCCTGACCTTTACTTACGACCTGCTGAGCCGCGTCAGCACAGCCGATGTTACGGGAACACCGCGACTGCCGGATATTGTTCTGACATACACCTATGACGCCGTCGGCAACCTGCTGAATACTCACGACGACAGCGGCGTCCAGGTAACTTCGCTGTACGATGAACGCGATCTGCTGATCAATCGAGTATGGCAGGGAGGAGGCATCGATCCGGCCAGTGTCGATGTAGACTACAACGCCCGACGCGAACGTACTCACGTGACTCGCTACTCCGATGCCAGCGGTTTGGCTGCAATTGGCAGCTCGATTTACGACTACGACGCCGCAGGCCGGCTGACTGATATTCAACATCAGGACGAACTCGATCAGGTCTTCGTCGACTATGACTATCTGTTCGATGAAGCGGGCCGCCTGGTGAATGAAGCCCATCACGGCGCTTCCGTTGCCTATGAATACGATGCGCTCGGCCAGTTGACTGCCGCCGACTACAGCAGCGGTGCGTCTGTCGCGGATCAGACCTTCCAGTATGACGAGAACGGCAACCGAACAGATCCCGGCTTCGTTGTTGCCGCGAACAACCGCATCGAATCCGACGGGACCTACAACTACGCGTATGACAACGAAGGCAATCTGATTCGCCGAACACAGATCGGGTCCGGCGACTACACGGAATTCACATGGGACTACCGCAATCGCCTGACGCAGGTCGAACAATTCGATTCAACAGGAACGTCGCAAAGCTTCGCAACATATACCTACGATGCGCTGAACCGGCGCATTCGAAAGGATGTCGACGGAATTGTGACTGCAACGGTGTACTCATTCGACGCTGCCTGGGCCGACTTTGATGATGCCAAAAATGTGACCGCCCGTTATCTGCCCAGCGGCCAGGTCGACGAATTCTTTGCTCGCTGGCGGCCAGGCGAAGGAACAGCGTGGTATCTGACCGACCGTCTCGGCACGGTTCGCGACATTGCCGACGAAACAGGCACAACCGTTGACCATATCGACTACGACAGCTTCGGAAATGTCGCGGACGAGTCAAACCCTGCGTTCGGCGATCGGTTCAAGTTCACCGGCCGGGAATACGACGCCGAAACGGGTCTGTATTACTACCGGGCACGCTACTACGATCCGACGCTTGGCCGGTTCATCAGCGAAGATCCGCTGGGCTTCAGCGGTGGCGACGCAAACCTTCAACGCTACGTCGCCAACGACCCGCTGAACGCCGTCGATCCAACCGGCATGCAGGCCATTGCATCGTACGGCGGAGCGCTGGCGGCGAACCAGGCTGTTGCTCAGGCCGCGATCTTCTACGGCAAGGATGTCCCATTCCGCTTCCAGATTCAGTGTCAGGGAGCGAACTGTGTTGTTTCGGGCGGCCCGTCTGGACTGGGTGACCTATCGAAGGTTCCTGACTTTGACCTCGGCGGCGGTATTTCCGTGGGCGGGAGTGGGGTTTCGATTTCCGATGGCTTTGGCGAGAAGCTCACAGTTGGTGCCGGCGGAATCACGGCCTCCGGCGGCGAAACCTCCGTTGGGATCAACGGCGATGGAGTGACTTTTAGGGCGCCCGGGACTCAAACGACTGTTGGTCCAGGCGGAGCGTCGGGCAGTGGCGGCGGAGCCAGCTACACTTCAAATGGTGCCGGTGGTCCCTTCTTCAAGGTCGGCCCGTTTCACTACGGTCAACCGGTGAAGACTGGCAGCACTGCCTTGCCCGCGCAGCCATCTGACGGCGAATTCGATTTCCTTGTCGAATCGGTGGCAAAGTCGTCAAACATCATCATTAGTGCAAACACCGCGATCTTTGCCGGAGTCGCCACCGAACTAAACATCATCGCTCAGGCAGCTGCGGCAGATGATGCGACTCGGCTGGTCCAGGCGAACTTTGAAAAGTCTGTCCTGAGCGGTGACTTCAAAGCGACCGTCCAGGCTCGCGGATTCGCGCGTCTACCGGGCCGACGCCCCGGCATTTCCAGTGGAGCATCAGGCCCGGCCGGTCCGAACGCAGGTCCGGGCGGCGGTACAGCTGGTGGAGGCAGCGGTCCGGCCGGCGGAGGCGGCGGGGCTGGCGGCCCAGGGGGAGGATCCGGTTCCGGTTCGAATTTCAGCGGCAGCGTCATTCCTCTGAATTCGCGTTCGTATCTTCGGCGGCCGTTTCTGATGTTCATCGATCCTCGGCAGTTCGATGCGTTTTCGCAACTGATCGTTGATCCGTTTAACAACATCTCAGTCGTCGTTGAATGACACTCCGACCAGCAAAACGAATGAAGGACCGGCTGGGGCATTGCGCCATTACAGAGATACCATCGTGCGTTTTCGGCGTCACCAAATTGTGAGACTCGTATGCCAGACAGCAAATCCAGGTATTGCAGAAGCAGTACTCTTCTCGTGGTCGCACTTGCCGCCATCTTGTTCTCCTGCAGTCGGACAGCCGTCGCGGGTGTGACGTTTGGCTATGAATTCGGCAGTCCGCAGTGGCGGTGGGACAATGCGTCGCTGGTGCATCTGGGAACGCCCGATGGCGATATCGAACGATCACTGGCAGGCGGCCTGCGGTATTCGATCGAAGGCGGAAGTTTTTCGAGCTACTACAGCCTGTTTTCCTGGGATGTGGCGCCTACGGAGGTGGAGTTCGAACAAGCCGTGACGAATGCCTTTTCTCACTGGACTTCGGTCGATCCCGTCTCCGGATTCGGAACCTCAATCTCGTTTGTTCAGGACTTCGGCACGGCGGTCAACAGCGGCACGTCGTCGGGCGCTTTCGAGAATCTGCGTCTGGGTTCAGAAATCGATCTGTTTGCAAACTCTGAACTCGGCGCGGGATCGGGTTTCGCTCAGGTGTCGGCACTGGGAACGCAGGTCGAACTCACGTCCGGAGTGTCCGGGTACAGTTCGTTCGCGATCAGCGGGGCAGATATCTTTCTCAGCGCCAGTCAACTGACCGTTCAGGATTTTGAACTCCTGCTGACACATGAACTTGGCCACGCTCTGGGGCTGGCCGACGTGGAGCTTGCCGATGGCACGGCCATCTTTCTCGATGACAATTTCGATGGAACCAACAACAGTACAGCTCTGGCCACTCTGATGAATTCCTGGGCCGACCTGGTCAATCCGCTTGACCCTGACAACATCGCCGGCAGCGGCCTGAGTCTGTATTCCGTAGCAAACGGCGATCCCGGCCTTGATACTGCGGGGGTCGCGATTTTGATGGAGTCGGACGACGCCGGTGGATTTCCGATCGGGCTGAAGAACGACGACTATGCGATGCGGCAGTTTCTGTACCCGCAGCTCGCAGCCGTTCCGGAGCCTTCGTCGCTGGCAGCCCTTTCGATACTGGCGGCGGGATTCGCTGCGGCACGATTGCGTCGTCGGAAAGCAGTTTCGTGAGGTCGCATGTGGTCGCGGAACTGCGGGCTGTGGATCGAATCACGGTCGCTTCATTCCGCCGGACTTCTGATCGTATCTCAGCCGACCGCAGCTGATGCCCGCCGATACTTCGCTGTTGGCAGGACGCTTCCAGGTCGTCGTCGGTCCCCTCAGCAGAATTTCTGTCGTGCCGGAATAACCAACATGCACGACGGACGTGTGTGGCGCAATTGCGTGCGCGAATGGAAGACCGAACTCGCGCATTGCGATGCAGGTGAAATAGTTGTGGTGACCGAGAAACCGCTTTGATATCAGGTCCGCTGCGAATACGCTGCCCTCCTGTGACAGCGTCATTCCACTCCGCAGCAACTGGTCACCATGAAGATTCAACAACTCCTGGAACATCATGGAGTCCAGTACAATCCGTTCAGCCAGGAGGATGCGCAGTCGGACCACATTTTTCAGGACCACTGTGCACACACCATCTATCACCCTGCGTGGGACAAGATTCTGGGTGACTGCTCCAACCCGGGCACATCGATTGTGTTTGGCGAGAAGGGATCCGGGAAAACGGCGATACGGCTGCAGTTGATCAATTCGCTTCGGCGACACAATCACGACAATCCGCAGGACCGCGCGTTCGTCATCAGCTATGACGATCTGAATCCGTTCCTGGACACGTTTCGCGATCGACTGCACGGTCGAAAGCGGCAGCCGGACCACTGCCTGCAGCATTGGCGATTGTGGGACCACATGGATGCGCTGCTGACTCTGTCGACCCGACGGTTGTGCAGCGTTGTCGCAGATGAGTACACCACCGATTCCGATATTGACATCAGTCAGTTGAAGGGGCTGCCTCGACTTCGCAAGCGTGACCTACTGATGCTGGCGGCGTTCTACGATCAGTCGCACTGGCGGCGCTGGAAGCGCATCAAATGGCGAATCGGCTTCTTCCGCCGTCGCGTGTGAACCTGGTACGGCAGCGGGCGATTCCGCCGCTGCCATTGCGATTCATCCAGAGTGTCTGCTTTTTCCCTGTGATTCGGGTACGCGACATAGCCGAAGTGGAACAGAACGCCGTCCTCATCCCAGCGGTCCAAGTGTTCGGCCTGGGAATAATCCGTGTCGCCACACAGCAGGATCCTGCGGAAATCGGCCACGCGAAGGTCGGCGATGAACAGGTCATACTGGCCCACCGCTCCGTCGTGGCTGGGCCGGCTGCGGGACAAGCGGAACAGCTAATTCGGCCGGGCCGCGGCATCCCGTTTACCACCTGCAATCTGCTGGTGCAGCAGTTGCTAATCGCCAAATGAGATCTGCGGCTGCCGAAGATGATCAAACAGCTTTCGAGCTCCGAGGGCCTGATTATCGATGACCTGAGCTACGTCCAGCAGAGCCGCGAAGAGAAGAATGTCTTATTCACTCTTCTCACCGAACGCCACGAACGAGGCAGCGTACTGCTGACGAGCAACCTTGCGTTCAGCAAAGGAACCAAATCTTCAAGGACGCGATGACCACCGCGGCAGCGATCGACCGCCTTTTCGATCATGTCCAGCCTCAGTTGAATGTCGCCATCTCCCTGCAACAATCACGCCACTACCTGCAAGATTTCAAACACGCCGGCCCTAGTGCTTCGTCAGGTATGAATCGATGGGTCGTGCGCCACTGGCTGTGCCGGTGTCCTCCATCTTTGAAAACACGGGCACAGCCAGTGGCACACATCAAAACACGATGGACATGGCACCAAGGCAAACCGCGACGACTCATATTCCGTAATCCGCCCGGCCAGAAATCCAGTGACAAAACTGCCGTCGATCGTTGGCTCGCAAATCGTCGTGGCACAGCCCATAATGCCCAGTAGTCAAGCGTTTCTCCGAACTCTCAGCAAAGTCAATTACGCTTTAGCCTCTACAGCCCGGCATTTTCGGCAACGACGCATGACGGAGCAGCCGAGACAAGCAAACACCACCCCACAAAGAGCCCAAGTCGACGGCTCTGGAACTGCGGTGGCAGTCAGCGTCAACGTGGGCAACGCTCCCAGCGACGTCGCCGAATTTGTGAAAAACTGAGTAAAGGTTGCATCGGGCTCGATCACAAGATCGAAACTGCCCGCCTCATTGAACGTCACCGGCAGTGCAAAAAGCCCGTAACTGCCATCACCTGGAACGGCTGTGGGGAAGAATGATGAGTTCTGAACTTCAATCGTCGAGGGGAAAACCAAGCCACCGGCTCCTGAAACGTCTTGAGCACCTCCATTCAGTTGCGTTCCGGCAAACACTCCAGTCGCGTTCGTGGCAGTCCCAATCGTCACATCCACAAGTCCATTCGGCAGCCCCACTGGATTCAACGGCGAAAGCCCCACCTGCCAGCCAGACGACTGAAATGCAGCTTCGCCACCTGTAACACTAACGAACACATTCACATTCTGAGTGACACCCACCGTGAGCGTCCCAGGGTCTTCGATCGCGAAAATATACCGCTCACGGGTAGGAATGAGGCGTTCGGGCTCGTGGGTTAAGACCGTGTTTCAAAATGGCATTGATTTGGAAAAATCGCTATAGCTCCGGTGGACTTACGACTTTCCACGGATGGAGCTATAGCGATGAAGTGTACGGAGTATCCCAGCAGTGTTTCTGACGAGCAATGGCGATTGATCAGCAAGCTGTTTCCTGGCGAAAATCATCTGGGTCGTCCGAGAACCGATCGGCGATTGATCATGGACGCGATTCTGTACTGGAATCGAACCGGATGCCAGTGGCGTTATCTTCCCCGCGAATTCGGTCCCTGGCAAACCGTCTATCGCGTGTATCGGACGTGGGTCAAAGATGGAACCTGGGTTCACATGCACGACAGGTTGCGGGAAAAGGTGCGAAGGCAGGCAGCGAAGAAGCCGACCCCGACGGCGGCGATTATCGACAGTCAATCGGTTCGCACGGCGGAAGGCGGCGAAAACCGTGGTTTTGATGCGGCAAAAAAAGTCACCGGCCGCAAACGACACATTGCG